>JAESQB010000201.1 GCA_016765375.1 Flavobacteriaceae bacterium
GTAATAATCATTTTTCATGTGTCTTTATTATTATTTTAGATGTCATACCGTCCCGTCCCGTACGTACGGGACGGGATTAATCATGTTGGTTTCATCTGTCCTTATTATTGTTTTAGAGGCATTTCAAAATTAAAGCTTTGTATAATCTCAGAATCAAACTTACTCCTTAATAAATTCTACCTCGGCATTGGGGTTAAACAAATAAATTCTACCGCTTGAAACCTCTAAACATTCATAGCGTTTCACACGCTTATTACCTCGTTTAAACACTTTCCCATTATACAACCTAAAAGAGGCTCCAAAAGGAATTTCAAAGATAAAGTTTTTATTATTGGGGGCATCAAAATGCTTTAAGGCTAAGGAAAGATGGGCATCGGTATCGCTACTGGCCTTTGGATTTTTAAAATGACGTGCCAAATAGGGCAATAAGGTGTTCGGAAAAACTTCAGGCCTAATAAAAGGCAACATAAGTTGCTGAAAGGTAAATTTCCACTCGCGTCCATGGGGTTTTATTCTAGCACCAAAATCAGCAAAAGCTTTTAAATGGGCTATTTCATGTACTAAGGTTATTAAAAAACGATATTTGTTCAAGTTTGTATTAACCGTAATTTGATGCTGACCGTTGGGCATTTTTCTATAATCGCCATGCCGAGTCACCCGCTCATTGACAATTTTAAGATAAATATTATTGGTTTTAATAAGCTTAAAACAAGGTTCTACAGCACGCTCAGGCAAATATTTTTCTAATACATTTTCCATTTACATCATGGTGTCGTACTGGATACCTGAATCACTTTTCCGTTGTGATAAAGATGCGCTCTAAGTGCAAAATCAACAATATAATTTGCCATATCGCTTGCGCTTATAGGTGCTTTAAATCCAGGAAAAGCGTCTTCTAGCATTTGAGTCTGTACAGCACCCAAAGCCAAGACATTAGAAGATGGTCCTTGCTCTTTATACTCTTCTGCCAACATTTCGGTAAGGGTAATTAAAGCGCCTTTGCTCGAGCTGTAGGCACTTAATCCCGAAAACTTCATACTGCCTTGAATCCCTCCCATGCTGCTAATATTTACCACATGTGAGCGCGAATTCATAAACGGCAATACGGCTTGAATAAGCCCAACCACACCAAAAACATTGACGGCATAAACCTCTTGAAAGTCATTTAAAGTGGTTTCTTCAAAAGGCTTATTTACTAAGCTTCCCGAATTATTGATCAAAATATCTACCTTCTTTGCCCATTGTTTGACTACAAATTCAGAGGTCTTTAAAAGGTCTTCTTTCTGAGTAATATCAAACGGAAAACAAGAAATATTAGGTTGATTAAGTTCCTTTATAGGGTCAATATTTCTGGAAAGTGCCAAAACTTGGTGGCCGGCCTCGGCAAATTGTTTTGCCATTTCAAAACCAATGCCTCTACTAGTACCTGTAATAATAATATGTTTCACCTCAGTAAAAGTTTAAACGCGTTCATACTTCAACCCAAATTATGCTCTAATATAAAAAAAATCCCGCTTTTACTATGATTTTCAGTAAAAGCGGGGATAGAATTCATCTTGGAGTTATATTATGAGCTGCAAATATGCCATTTTGCCCCCTAATCTTGATTTTTTATTGTACCGTAACCCTACTATGCTACTCAAAAAAAGCTTCATTAGAAATCAAAAACTCATATTTTCGCTTTCAGAAATAACCCCAAGATGAATTCAGAATTCATCTTAAATATGTTTTTTAAACAAACATGGTCACTGGATTTTCTATATACTGTCTCAGCGTTTTTAAAAATGCCGCTCCNGTAGCACCATCAACGGTACGATGATCNCAGGCCAAGGTAACGGTCATNGTATTTCCAGGAACCACCTGCCCATTTTTAACTACTGGTTTTTGAATAATAGCNCCTACAGAAAGAATGGCTGANTTTGGTTGGTTTATAATAGAGGTAAACTCTTTTATACCAAACATGCCCAAATTAGAAACNGTAAAGGTACTGCCTTCCATTTCGNCTGGACTCAGTTTTTTATTTCTAGCCTTACCAGCTAAACTTTTAACGTTTGCACCAATTTGCATNAAACTCATTTGATCTGCAAATTTAAGCACAGGTACTANCAGGCCGTCTTCAACTGCAACAGCTACACCTATGTGAATGTGTTTTGCTATACGGGTTACTTCTGTTGTCCATTGGGTATTTACCCTAGGATGTTTTCTCAAGGCCATAGCGCAGGCTTTAACAATCATATCGTTATAAGAAACTTTTATATCCGGATCGCTGTTAATTGCTGCTCTTGAAGCCATTGCATTNTCCATATCCAACTCGACGGTTANATAATAATGCGGTGCCATAAATTTAGACTCGCCTAAACGCTTGGCTATNANTTTTCGCATTTGAGAATTTTTCACTTCTTCAAANCTTTCAACACCTACNGGNGTATANGCTTGAANNCCCCCTGTTAAAGGTTTNNAATTCTCAATATCTTTTTTTACAATACGTCCTTGATCGCCTGATCCTTGTACTGTAGCCAGGTCAATTCCTTTTTCCTGAGCCAATTTTTTGGCAAGAGGAGATGCTAGAATTCTACCAGTATTAGCCACAGGAAGGGGTTTTTCAACCGGAACAACTGAAGGCATTTCCTTTTTTTCTTCAACAGGCATTGGTTTAGCCACCGGGCTTGGACTTTCTTCTTTTGAATAACTTTCAAGAAGCCCATCAATATTAGTGTTTTTAGGGCCAATTATAGCTAAAACAGCATCTACCATAGCAGACTCGCCTTCTNGAATACCAATTTTTAAGAGGGTNCCNTTATAAAACGATTCAAATTCCATTGTGGCCTTATCGGTTTCAATTTCGGCAAGGATATCGCCTTCAGAAACCGTATCGCCTTCTTTTTTTAACCAGGAGGCAACAGTACCTTCGGTCATGGTATCACTTAAACGTGGCATGGTNATAATTTCTACACCTTCGGGAATGGTCACCTTTTCAGATTGAGGCGCTTCCTGAGCTATTGCTTTTTCTGGCTCGGCCTCAGAGGCTATAACCGTAGTTTTTAAGAGTTCCGAAATGTCTTCACCGGGATTNCCAACAATGGCCAAAAGNCTATCTACCGCAGCAGTTTCNCCTTCTTGTAATCCNATATGAAGTAANGTNCCTTCATAAAACGACTCAAATTCCATGGTGGCTTTATCTGTTTCAATTTCGGCGAGAATATCGCCCTCAGAAATGGCATCGCCTACNTTTTTTAACCATTTTGCAACAACACCTTCTTCCATGGTATCGCTCAAACGGGGCATGGTAATAATTTCTGCCATAATTATTGGGGTTTATGTGATAAAAATGGATAATCTTCCTGTTCGTAAACAATATCGTACATCANATNCTTGTCTGGATAAGGAGACTCTTCTGCAAAACGTTCACATTCACTAACAAGNTCTTTTACTTTTTTATCAATAGCATTAATCTCGTCTTGAGTGGCGTATTTTTTCTCCATAATCACATCTAAAACTTGAGTGATCGGGTCTATTTTNNNNTATTCTTCNACNTCTTNTTTAGTACGGTAATGCTGTGCATCACTCATAGAATGCCCTCTAAATCTATAGGTTTTNAATTCTAANAANGTNGGNCCATCNCCTTTACGAGCTCTGGTAATGGCTTCATCCATTGCCTTTGCAACGCTAACCGGATTCATGGCATCTACTTNAAAAGAAGGCATTTCATAACCTAGGCCTAATTTATATATATCGGTATGATTTGCGGTACGCTCTACAGAAGTACCCATAGCATAACCATTATTTTCTACGCAAAATACCACGGGCAATTTCATGGTCATGGCCATGTTAAAGGTTTCGTGTAAAGAACCTTGACGTGCAGCACCATCTCCAAAAAAAGTAAAGGTTACAGCATCTCTTTTAAAATACTTGTCTGCAAAAGCCAAACCAGCGCCTAAGGGAATTTGCCCTCCTACGATGCCATGACCACCAAAAAAATTATGTTCTTTCGAAAAAATATGCATCGAGCCTCCCAAACCTTGAGAAGTTCCCGTTGCCTTGCCATATAACTCAGCCATTACACGTCTGGGATCAACACCCATGCCAATGGGTTGCACATGATTTCGATATGCGGTAATCATTTTATCTTTTGTAAGGTCCATAGCGTGTAATGACCCTGCCAAAACAGCTTCTTGACCATTAAACAAGTGTAAAAACCCTCTAACCTTTTGTTGAATATAAACCTGCGCCAATTTGTCTTCAAACTTTCTCCAGAAGAGCATGTTTTCATACCAGCTTAAATAGGTTTCTTTAGTAATGCGTTTCACCCAATTATAATTTTTCTGTTAGTATTAAAATTTTTTGAATCCTTACGGTAAATCAAAACATTCTTATATTGAACTCTTTTAAACTTATATGATTTCCTTTAAAAACATCATTTTAACCTCATATTTTGTCTTTTTATTGTTCTCCCGCACGTTGCGGGACTATGCAACTCAAAAAAGCCTTCATCTGATGCTAAAAGCATGAATTTTCGGTTAAAAAATAAAAGTTTAAACGAGTTCATTTAAAATCAATATTCATTTGCGTTTTTTAAAATAAAAACACGAACGACAAAAGTACTGTTTTTAGTTAAGAAAGAGAAGAGCGATTTATTAAAAAAATAAGCGCTTAAAATTAAAGAAATGTGGCATCGAAACCAAA
>JAESQB010000202.1 GCA_016765375.1 Flavobacteriaceae bacterium
ATTAAAGAAGCCTCTGAATATGACGATGAACTCCTAATAGCCGAATTTGATCTAGACCTCATAGACGAGGTGCGTTCTACCTGGCAATTCTTTAGAGACCGACGACCGGAAACCTATGAAAAACTGACCGAATTATAAGTGGCCATGCCGCATTAGTTTTATAATTCATTTAAGAAAACAATAATGCCCGAATATAAAAAACCAACGTCACAACAGGAATTTGATGCCAATTTTGCGCAGAAAAACCCTTTGATGAACCCTACCGAGGCCTATTACGAAAGCTCTCGATGTTTGTTTTGCTACGATGCACCTTGTATAAAAGCCTGCCCCACAGGAATAGACATCCCTTTGTTTATCAAACAAATACATACCGAAAATACAACAGGTTCGGCAAAAACCATTTTTAATGCCAACTGGTTGGGCAATGCTTGCGGGGTGGTTTGCCCCACAGGTGTTTTATGTGAGGGTGCTTGTGTATACAACCACCAAGACGTGCCACCCATACAAATAGGACGCTTACAAAATTATGCCACCAATGCTGTTATAAAACAAAATAAGCCTCTCTTTTCAATAGGAGAATCAACCGGTAAAAAAATAGCGATTATAGGTGCCGGTCCGGCGGGCATTGCCTGTGCTTGCGAATTATGTACGCTGGGTTATGAGGTCGAAATATTTGAAGCCAAAGAAAACCCTTCCGGATTAAACTATTATGGTGTTGCGCCTTACAAAATAACCAATCAGGAAGTGCTTGACGAAATAGATTATCTTCAGGAACAATTAAAATTTAAAATTCATTATAGCTCAGAGATCGATTCCACAGAAAAAATAAAAGCACTGGAAAACAATTTNCATGCTATTTTCTTAGGCGTTGGTTTAGGAAAAACCGCCGCTNTAAAANTAAAGGGNGAAGACAAACACAATGTGATTGGCGCNGTAGAGTTTATTGAAAAACTGCGTGTGCAACAACACAAAACNCAAGTGGCNGACNAAGTGATCGTACTAGGNGGNGGNAATACGGCCATGGATGCCGCTTCGGAATCGGCCAGAATGGGAGCTTCAAAAGTNACACTGGCTTATAGACGAACAAAAAAGGATATGGGCGCTTATGGTTTTGAATACGACCTTGCCATAAGTTCTGGAGTGACTAGCCTCTTTAACGCAACACCCATAGAAATACTAGGAAACGGTTCCGTAGAAGGCGTTCGTTTTGTTAAAACAGAAATGAAAAANGGAAAATTACATCNCCTAGAAAACAGNGAATTTACCCTGCCTTGCCANATGGTTATTATGGCTACCGGGCAAGCCAAACANGGTGANNTGTATAANTTAATTGAGGATTTTAAAATAGACCATNAAACCAGAATNACAGTAGATCCTAAAACATTTCAAACCTCCAATAAAAAATATTTTGCCGGAGGCGATGCNATNAATGGCGGCTCCGAAGTGGTTAATGCGGCTTACGATGGGAAAATGGCAGCCAGANGTATTGACGACTACTTAAGCTGTAAGGTTTAATTAAAAACAACAAAACTATGNTAGACTTATCTGTNAATTTTGGTGGTATTAAGGCACCCAATCCCTTTTGGTTGGCCTCAGCGCCGCCTACAAATTCAGGTTATCAGGTGATGAAGGCCTTTGATGCCGGCTGGGGAGGTGCCGTATGGAAAACCCTTGGTGTGCCGGTAATTAATGTGTCTAGCCGTTACGGNTCGNTNAATTATAGGAACACTAAAATGATGGGTTTTAATAATATAGAACTCATTACCGATAGNCCCTTGGCAGATAATTTACGAGAGATTGAAGAGGTTAAAAAATATTTTCCNAACCATGCCATTATCGCNTCTTTNATGGTAGAGAGCAAAGCCGAATGGGAACAAATTATNAAGGACGTTGAAAATGCCGGAGCCGATGGCATCGAGNTAAACTTTGGTTGTCCCCACGGNATGTGTGAACGTGGTATGGGATCGGCCGTAGGGCAAGANCCCNAGGTTTTAGAGACTATAGTAANCTGGGTAAAAGCTGCAGCCAATATTCCCGTAATCACCAAACTCACGCCTAATATNTCAGAAATTACAGAACCCGGTTTNGCGGCNGTTCGGGGCGGCACCGATGCCATATCACTCATCAATACCATAAAAAGTATTATTGGCATTGACTTAGATACTTATGCGCCCCTGCCCATAGTAGATGGTAAAGGCACTAACGGCGGCTATTGCGGTCCGGCAGTAAAACCCATTGCCATGCACATGCTTAAGGATTTGGCGCAACATCCCGGCATTAAAAACACACCGCTTTCAGGCATAGGCGGNATAGAAACCTGGCGGGATGTGGTCGAGTTTATCTTGCTAGGCGCCACTTCGGTACAGGTATGTACGGCTGTGATGCATTATGGCTTTGGCATTGTNNGAGAAATGGAAGCCGGACTCATCCAATTTATGGAAGAAAAAGGCTATCAGAACATTTACGATTTTGCAGGCAAAGCCCTTCCCAATGTCACCGAATGGAAACACCTCAATTTAAAGCATAANGTNATTGCCNAAATAGATGAAAGCAAATGCATAGGCTGTGAACTNTGCTATACCGCCTGTGATGATGGCGCACATCAGGCCATTGCCTTATCGGAAGATTTNAANATACGAATNCCAAGTATTATTGAAGAAAATTGCGTGGGATGTAACCTCTGTGCTTTAGTCTGTCCTGTAGAAAATTGCATTAGTATGGTACAAAAAGATACTGGTAAAGAACATATAACCTGGGNCGAACGCAGTCAAGCCAATACAATTCCTACAAGTTTTAACGACGATAGAGCCGGTGGGAAAGGCCATTTTGTGCCCCAACCTACAGAAGCTTTAAAGTTTAGAAGGGAAAATTAATTTTCCTTCAGTCTTTAGATATAGGCCTAAAAGGTTCTTTAATAATAGGATATATTTCTAGGATGAGAAAGTGTTGATAATCTTCTTTTACAGATTTTCCATAAAAAGGGTTTGAGGCACCATGATCTTTAAAAAATAAAGGATTCCCATTTATATTTACTTTTTTAAAATTTGATGGCCTTTCATTATTAGTTGGTTTGGCATTTCTTATTTCACAAGAAATTTCTTCATAATGATCGCCCTTCCAAATCATACATTTTGGTTGGTTGACATCCAATCCAAAATAAAAAATCACGACGAGTAAACACCCTATGGTCATTTTTTCTATGGATGGTTTTCTGTTTTTTTTACCTAAACTTTTAAAAAAATCTCCCAGGTTTTTATAGCCTAAATATTTAGACAGTTCCTTGGCAATAGGGTGGGATATTTTAATATCAATGGCTTCGGTTTTTAAAGCCCCCTTATAATAATTGCGAAGGGTACGCTCGTTTACTTGAAATTTATGGTCCTCCAATAAAATTTCAGCAATATGTGTCGCCAATTTTGTTAATACATCTGTTCTGGTTTCTGTTTCTGCTTTATTAAAACATTTAAGGATGAGCTGCGTGTACATGATATATGAGGTTTAATGTTACACAGTACTCATAAGCACCATAAAATATCTGGAATATTATTTTCCATAAGCTTTCCATCACCGTTCCATTATTTTTTAAGGTTAATTTTTTTATTTGTCTCAGAATTGGTTTAGATCCTAGAAATAATAGGGCATACGTATTTATGCCAATTCAAATTAATGGAGTTGTAAAAGTAGAAGATTATAACGATTGGGAATACATTATTATGACCTTACTTCTACACTCTAAGTTTCCCAAGCAAGAGAGACGTCTCTTCAAAATTTAACGCGTGTTGCTAAAAAAATACCTCTGAGAAATCTCAGACGGCAACACTATTGTCTAATCTTTAATAGAAAACAAAATGAAGAAATTATATTTGATTTTATTTACGGTTTTCCTCAATTTGGCATTATTTTCTTGCACGCCAGAAAGCATAAATGGGGAAACAGAAGAACAACAGGCTTGTTGTGAGAAAGAAGAAACTCCACCACCACCACCATCAGGTTAGTCTGCAACGAGAGGATAATAATAGCTAAATAGAACATTAGTAATTATATTATATATTAGAGGAATGAAATTTATTTTAATGACATTCCTCTTTTTTAATTCTAACATAAACTGTTTTGGGCAGAACCCAGCTAAAAACACACAGGAATTAGATAGCCTGAAATATTATCACGCTTTAGCCAACAGCCCACAAAAAAGTACAGACCTCCAAAAAGCATATGTTTTTTATTTAAAACTAAAAGAACAAAATTTAAGAAAAAAAGACACTATCAAAATTATTCACAATTTATGGCAAATTTCAATCATTCAGAATAGTCTTGGGTTTTTATACGATAGTGAAAACTCCGCTATTGAAGCCATAAAGTTATTAGATCAATTAAAAGACAATAAGACCACCCTCGAAGCCAGATTTGGATTGTACAATAAACTTGGGAACGTTTATAGCACCTTAAATGATAATGAAACGGCTATTGTCTATTATAACAAGGGCTTAGAAATAGCCCAATTGCCTTATCAAGTAAATCTTATTCAAACAAACAAAGCGATGCTATATATCGACCAAAATAAATACCAGCTGGCCGAGAAAGAGCTTTTAGAGGTTTATAAAAGTCGCCTTAAATTAAATGATTCAAGAAAAACAACCAGTACTTTAGACGAATTGGGCTTTGTTCAGTCAAAATTAAACAAGCCCCAAGGGTTTAAAAACTTATTAAAAGCCCTTGAAATTAGGTTAGGTACTGATAATGTCC
>JAESQB010000203.1 GCA_016765375.1 Flavobacteriaceae bacterium
AGATACCTTGAACAACCTCGGCAAATCCTTTCTCGGCCTGACCATTGGCTGTGCCCGATGCCATAATCACAAATTCGATCCCATCCCGACCCGGGACTATTACGCACTTTATGGTATTTTCGACAGTTCGGTCTATCCCCACGCGGGCGCTGAACATCAACCTTATCGAAGAGATTTCATCTATCGTGTCGGGCTCGAAAAGGCGGATCAAACCCTGCAACCCTATCGGGAGGCCTTGGCGCCCTATAGCAGCACCCCTCGGGTATCTACCGAAAGACTTATAGATGCTCAGAAAAAATTGCAACGCGATAAAAATGTGTGGATAGCAGTTACCGTGGGTATTTATTTATTAAATATTATTGAGGCTAATGTAGATGCACATCTCAAGCAATTTAATGTGAGTGATAAGCTCACTATACAACCTAATATTGATATAAATCCAATAAATCACCCCAGTAACTATGGGCTTTCCTTAACTTATAAATTTAATTGAGTAGTGAAAATTGCAATTCTTGGATATGGAAAAATGGGTAAAGCCGTAGAGCGATTAGCTTTGGGTAAAGGGCATGAGATTGTTTTAAAAACAAATAACCTCAGTGATCCTAAGGATCTTAGCTCGGCAGATGTGGCCATAGAGTTTAGTGACCCTACTGCGGCTTTTAATAATATAACACTTTGTTTTAAGCATGGCGTTCCAGTAGTATCTGGAACTACGGGCTGGTTAGATGCTTATGACGATCTTCTGAAAATTAGAGATGCTCATAAGGCTAGCTTTATTTATGCTTCTAATTTTAGTGTTGGCGCAAATTTGTTTTTTAAATTAAATAAAGACTTGGCCAAGATTATGGGTTCGTTTAGCGATTATAAAGTTGAAATAGAAGAGATTCATCACCTCCAAAAACTTGATGCGCCTAGTGGTACTGCCATTAGCTTAGCCGAACATATTATTGAAAATTCGGATTATAAAGGATGGCAATTGGAAAATGCCTCTGAAAATGAAATTCCAATAAAGGCTAAACGTATTGAAGGTGTTATAGGCACTCATAAAATTAAATACAAGAGCAGTATAGATAGTATTGGNATTAGCCATGAGGCACATTCTCGTGAAGGCTTTGCTTTAGGNGCNATTTTNGCGGCNGAATGGTTGCAAGATAAAACCGGAGTTTTCACCATGAATGATGTGTTAAATATCAGTTAAACAATTTATTAGGGNAAATAATTACAGTTCCTTCGTATTATAAAAAAAAGAAAAAGTATGAGTTTTACAGCGTTGTTNTATTTTATTTTAGTCGTACAAGCCATTCACTTTNNAGGNACTTGGAAACTCTATATAAAGGCTGGACGACAATGGTGGGAAGCTGCTATTCCTGTTTATAATGCTGTTGTCTTAATGAANATAATAAANCGCCCNTGGTGGTGGACCATTCTGCTTTTTATTCCGGTTATNAATATTATTGTATTTCCCATAGTCTGGATAGAAACCATCCGTAGTTTTGGGAAAAACACGACTAAAGACACNTTAATNGTAATCTTTAGTTTTGGACTTNATATTTATTATTTAAATTATGTTAAAGAACTTAGCTATGTTAAAGAACGTAGCTTAAACCCTAGAACTGTGGCNGAAGAGTGGATAGGCTCTATTCTTTTTGCGGTGGTAGCTGCTACTATTGTGCATATTTATATCATGCAACCTTATACCATNCCAACCTCTTCCTTAGAAAAAACCTTATTGGTGGGCGATTTTTTGTTTGTAAGTAAGTTTCATTACGGAGCACGTATTCCTATGACGCCTATTTCATTTCCAATGGTTCATGATACCATTCCTGTTTTAAAGAAAAAATCGTATACGTCTGGGATTCAACTGCCATATTTGAGAATTCCTGGATTTCAAAAAATAAAGCGCAATGAAATTGTAGTTTTTGGATGGCCGGCCGATACGGTGAACGCTTTTAGACCTTATGGCGATGGTTTGTACCATAAAAAACCCATAGATAAAAAGTCAAATTATGTAAAGCGCTGTGTGGGTTTACCGGGAGATTCATTAGAAGTTCGAGGCGGTTATGTCTTTATTAATGGAAAACAAAACCAATTGCCCGATCGTGCNAAACTACAGTTTANATATTATATACAAGCCAGGGATTACAACAGTGGCTTTAATATGAATTTACTAGCTTCACGTTATGGTATTACAGATGCTTATGGCGACCCAAATAATAAGATTTATGTTGTTCATGCTACTCAAGAGGCTATAGATAAGTTTAAGAATCATCCCAATGTAGCAAATATAACACAAGCCATTACGCCAAAAGGGCTGAGCTCTAAACGAATATTTCCCCATTCCTCAAACTATGCTTTTAATGAGGACCATTTTGGGCCTATTTATATACCCGAAGCCGGAAAAACAGTAGCTATCACCATAGAAAACCTACCCCTTTATAAAAGTATTATTGAAACCTATGAGGGTACTGATCATGGTATAGNCCGAAAAATAACCCTTAGTGGAAATCAGGTGCTTCTAAACGGAACGCCTATTAGCTCATACACTTTCGAACAGGATTATTATTGGATGATGGGCGATAACCGCAATAATAGTGAAGANAGTAGGTTTTGGGGTTTTGTGCCTTTTGATCATGTGGTTGGAAAACCAGTATTTGTTTGGATGAGTTGGGGAACAGGATTTAAAGGCCGTTGGGATCGCTTTTTTACAACCGTTGGTGGTGAAGGAAAGTTGGTTTCATACAGATACCATTTTCTGATAACCATTTTGGGATGGTTTGCCTTTAGTTTTTTCTGGAAACGTCGAAAAAAAGCCTAATACATTAACCGTGGGACCTATTTTATTACAGCCTTGTTATTTTGGCAGTATAGCGCAATTTGTAGCTTTAACAAAGGCNNAATCTCTTGTTTTTGAAGTGGAAGATAACTATCAAAAGCAGTCTTTTAGAAATAGAAGTTATATAGCCCATACCAACGGGAGATTATCACTTAATATACCAGTTAAACACAGCAAAACAGGACAAAGATTAAAGACCAAAGAAGTAAAGATCGAATACAGTTTTCCATGGCAAAGTCAGCATTGGAAATCACTACAAACCGCTTATAGAACCTCTCCTTATTTCGAATATTATGAAGATGATCTGTATCCGCTTTTTNATCAGGAAGTACCCTACCTTTTAGATTTTAATTTCAAGTGTTTTGAAGTTATGTCTGATCTTCTTCAATTGGATATAGCCCAACAAAAAACCTTAGCCTATAAGCANGAACACGAAGGGCTCATTGATTTAAGGTGTTTGGCAAATGCGAAGTCAAAATCAGTTCCAAATTTGCAGCCTTATACTCAGGTATTTGAATCTCATCACGGGTTCCTGCCTAATTTAAGTATTTTGGATCTTCTGTTTAACGAAGGCACCAATGCTTTGACGTATTTGCAGGAGCAGGATTGTAAATTATAATTCATCACTCATAATTCATCATTCATCATTCTCAGCATTAATCCCAACCAAGGGTAGTGACAATGGGCAGGTGGTCTGAAAGTTTTTTGCCCAAAGTTTTAAAATCCAATACCTTAAAATCTTTATTTGCCAAGATATAATCGATGCGTAAAGGATAGAAGTCAAATTTATAAGTATGTCCAAAGCCTTTTCCTTTTAACTGAAAGGCATCTTGCATGTTTTTTGAGAGTTCTTTATAGACATAGGCGTATTGGGTATTATTAAAATCGCCTGCCATAATAGTTCTATACGGATTTTTATCTTTATGACTTAGCACGCGTTCTGCCTGATCTTGTTGTTTCGAAAATTTAATTCCTATACGTTTTAACAACTTGTATGATTCTTCTTTTTGAAGCTTATCCACATCGGGTAAAATGCCAAGCGATTGAAGGTGTATGTTATAAAGGCTTAAGGTGTCTTTTTTAATGATAACATTGGCAGTTATAACATTATTAGAGGTGCCTTTAAAATCAAAAGCTTCTGTATTTATTAATGGGTATTTTGAGAGGATGGCATGACCTAGGATATGTTTTTTTGATTTGCCATTTTTGTTTGCAACGTTTCGTTCTTTAAAATGAATAAACTGATAGGGGAAATCCGAAAAGTCCAATCCATTTAAATCGTAGTATTCTTGTATAAAAACCAGATCGGGAGCTTCACTTTTAATAAGTGCTTCTATTTTTGATATGATTTGAGATTCTTTATTTTGAGCATAAACATTAAACAAGCGCACATTATAGCTCATTACTTTTATGCGGTTTTCAACCTGTATAATTTCATTTTCTTCGCTGGGAATCTGATAAAAATTACCAAAGAGCATATAACCTAAAATAAGAGCAATACCTGAAAGGAACATTCTTTTCATATTATTGATTAGCCAATAAATAAAAAATAGAATGTTGATTATAATTAGAGGTAACACGGTTAAACTCAATACCGAAAACAGGGGGAATGTTTTAGGTGGCACATAGGGAATGAGATAAGACAAAAATAGTAATGCTGTAAATACAGCGTTTACAAAAAACATTAGTCTTTCTATAAGCCCAAGCTTATGCATGTTTTAGTCTTTTCCGGCTTTAAATAAAAAATCTTTTTCGGTTTTAGTCAGGCTCTCATAACCGCTTTTGCTGATCTTGTCTAAGATGGCATCAATCTTTTTTTGATGTTCTCTTTTAGAAGAAGTTGTTCTAGGAGTTCTTTTCGTATTTTTTTTCTTATATACCGTTTTAAGAGGCCGATTTTTTTTAGATCTAAATATACTAAAAAATCCTTCCATAAGATTTTCAAACCATTTTCCAATATCATGACCTTTGGCCAATTGTCTTGCATACACAAAGCCCAATGCTGCGCCACCGAGATGAGCCAAATGCCCTCCTGCATTTCCTGCAGGTATTTGTACGAGGTCTTTTAGTACAAGAATTGCGGCAATATGCCAAAATTTAATACTGCCCAGTAGTATTAGCCGTATGCTCATGTTTGGGGTATGGGTTGCTATACCTACTAATACAGCCGTTACTGCCGCAGAAGCACCTAACAAATATGGGTTTGACCCTGAAAACTGGGGGAAGAAATTAAAACTTAAAGCAAAAACTAAGGCGCCACTTATGGCTCCCATAAAGTAAAAGTTAAGGAAGCGTTTTGGAGTAAAATAGTTGAGAAAATAATGACCGGCATAGTATAATAAGAGCATATTGCCAAAAATATGCCAGAGGCCACTATGAAAAAAAGAATAGCTAATTAGGGTCCAAGGTTTAAATAAGAGGCTGTCTAAATTTTTTGAAACAAAAAACCAATTATAAAATTGGGTCTCGGGTACTGCCATAAGAAAGCTTATGGTTTTTGCCACATGCATCAATACAAAAACAATAATATTAATGGCTATAATTTTGTGTACGATATTAGCCGTCTTATACTTATATGTAATTGAAGACAAGAGGTTCATTTAATACCAACGGTGTTTGTTAAAACTATTTTTCTTCCAATACCACATCATGATAAAGCCTATTAAAGCCCCGCCTATATGCGCCCAATATGCTGTATTTGCAGGTCCAACCAAGGAAACCCCGGAAACTGCCGAAAAAACATTGAGTAAAAAATAACCTCCTATAAGATATTTTGCTTTTATGGGTATTGGTATAAATATGATCATTAATGGCAAGTTAGGATATAAAATCATAAAAGCCGCTAAAAGACCAAAAACAGCTCCAGATGCACCAATTGAAGTTGTTATAAATGTTCGAAAAGTATTGTTTATGGTTTCTTGTGAAACTAATTCTAATACTCTAGAGCTGTATTCACCTTGGCTTAAGAAAGTGATGATTTCCTGATGTGAAAAACCCGAAGCAATAAAAGCTTCATATCCGGGGCTAAAACTTATAAAGCTAAAAAGCAATTGTAGGCCTGTAGCCCCTAAGCCAGCTGAGAAATATAAGAATAAAAACTTTTTTTGGCCTAAATGATGCTCCATTTGGCTGCCAAACATGTATAGCATAAACATATTAAACAAAATATGGGTGATAGAACCCGGGTCATGCATAAACATATGGGTCACCAATTGCCAAACATGAAAATTTTCGTTTAATGGGAAGTATAAGGCAAAGAGCTCATAAGCGCCATTTCCCAATGCCATTGAGCCTATATAAAATAAAATATTGATGATTAATAATACTTTTACACTATCGGTGATTCTTCCCATTTACATAAATTTTTTATCCA
>JAESQB010000204.1 GCA_016765375.1 Flavobacteriaceae bacterium
CAAACAGGTCAGGCACTTTTATATAATGATAATTGTCAAATAAATTTTGAGCTTTTAGAGGTAATACAAAAAAAATCCCCGCTAGGATAAGTAATCTAAGTGTCATTTTCGATAAAATTTAAGGTTAAAACCCAGTTGCAAAGATACACTTTTTGCCTTAGCTAAGTTTCGATACCCCAAGATATTATCGGCGGCCACAAAAAAGTTTAACGGCCCTATATTTGTTGTTAATCCAAATCCAATATTATTTAGTGAAAATTCATCTACGGTATAGGTAATACGTGTAAACAAAAAATTTGTCCATCGCTTTTGATAATATAAACTCAATGCAACCTGTGGCCGTTTAGGACGAAATACCGAAAACAAATGCGCACCAATATATTGGGTCCACGGCTCGGCTTTTCTTTCTTTTTTTAAACAGTCACAATCCTCGTTTCCATATTTTTTATACCCAAAACCATAGCTAATCGATCCGTTTATTTTCAAAGGCCTTAATTGTATATAAGCACTTGTGAGGGTATCTCTTACTACACTTTCATCAAACTCATCAAGAATATCGGTATAACGGGGTTCGGCATCGGGATCATCTAGAGGAGGTAAAATAAATTCGATACCACTGGTTTCAAAACGTCCTTTTGCTGTATGGGTTTCAACATCTTTTGAGTTAAATACCATCCCAAAATCAATAACACTACCACTTACCGTCCATCGTTCATCAATTTCAAAGGTGGCTCCAAAATCTAAGCCCAGTCCCAAATTACCGCCCAAAAGTGCTCTTTTTTTCAAGGTTTTGACAATATCAATATCTTCTTCAGAATCTACTAATGAAGCAATACCAGAAGTTTTNACACTGAAATCAACATCTAAAATATGTTCAAAAATATTATCACTATTTGGTCTTACTCTTGTAATAAAACTGCCTGAATTATTGGTGCTTTGCACACTAAAAATACTGGAATAAATTTTTGCTCTAGCACCTATGGTTAATTTTTTATTTACTTTTTTATTGATNCCAAAATGAAAAACGGTAAGCAACTCACCCCTAAAATTAACCTGACCGATATTAAAGGGATCTCCTATAAACTCTCTATTGCCTTCTAATGCGAGTACGGCAAGGTCTTTAGGAAAGTAATTAATAAAATCAAATTCCTGATAAATACCTCCCGAATAATATATTTTATCGTTTTTTCGCCATCCAAAATTAAGAATATCTAATTGTTGGGTGAGGGTAATAAAGTCGGTACTTCGCAAATCAGAAACCGCATTNCGCAATCGCAAATTTATATCGATATCAGAGGATACGAAAATATCATCAATACTTATTCCGGTTATGCCTGCATTAAAATGAAACTGAGATAATAAGGGCAGTCCTATATGTAAATCGTGTAAAACCGTAGCACCTGGGTTTAACATTAAAGCTTGAGGATTTTCGGTCATACCAAAAATCAATTGCTTATTTTGAGAAACAGCAAGGTTTATCCAAAAAATAAATAAATAAAAGAAACTTTTTTTCATAGCTTAAAACTCCAGAAAAAAAGTGCCTTTTGATTGCATGATTAAAGAACCAATAAGATCTAAGTCAGAAGTTCCATTTACAACAAACGTGGTTTCAATTTGAGTTGCTCTAAAAAGCTCTCTAATTTTACTAGCGTTTAACAAATCTATTTCGGTTTTAATAATAGGATTTCTTTTAGAACCCGAAGGAACTGAAGCATTAANTTGATAAGCGAGACTGTTATCGGGTTTTAAAAATTTAACTTTTATAAGAAAATTTCGAGGTAAGGTATTAATGAATTTAAAAAAAAGCTGCGCTTTTTTAATATTATCCCTTGGAAAACTGCTGCTTGGAAATTCAACATCAGTAATGTTTTTAACAACTTCAAAAGAGCCTTCTGGATTGTCTTCTATTTCGTCAGCATCTAAGGTAAAAAATGCTAAATCTAATTCTAACTCTGGCGTTAGTTTAATTTGATTCGCTTCATCAAAATCTATATCTTCAGTACATGAAAAACAGAGTAAATAGATCAGAGGAATAACAACCAAATTNNTTAAAATTCTTTTCATAGCGATTTGGAGGTTTTATTCTTAAAAACGACAAGGTATTAAAAAAATTGNTAAAAGATATTTTTANTTTTAAGTAGGTTTGANACNTGCAAACCGGCGATGCCATTTTCAACACCTTTTGGATTAAAAAAAATGGTAAAAAACCCAACTTGCTTAGCGCCAAAGATGTCTGCCTCTAAACTATCCCCAATCATGACACTATTTTCAGGTAGTGCCTTAGCTTGTTTTAAGGCAAGATTAAAAATTTTAGGATTTGGTTTTTTNACTCCAGCAATTTCAGAGTTCGTCACTGTTTCAAAAAAATGATGGATCCCAGAATTTCTCAATTTTTTGTTTTGTACTTTCTCAAAACCATTGGTTATAATATGCAATTTATAATTAGGCTTTAAATATTCTAACAATTCAACCGTGCCTTCAAACAAATAATTNCTACCCGGTAATTCATTTATATATTCTTCTGACAATTGATCTATAAGGCTTGCTTCAAAAGAATAACCCAAAGTCTTAAAAGTATCTGTCAATCTCCCTNTTCGCAACTCTTGGGAAGTCACTTTGTCATCGCGATACAGTTTCCAATAAGCAAGATTTATAGGATCGTAAACCTCTATAAAATCTTTTATATCTAAAGCCATCTTAAACCTTGAGAAAANTCGTTCAAAGGCCANATTNGAGTTTTTATCAAAATCCCAAAGGGTGTGATCTAAATCGAAAAAAATATGGTCTATTTTATTTTTATTCATCCGCTTGTAAAAAATTGGTGTAAATAGTGCGCCATAATTNGTCTTGCTTATNCTGTTTTAANTCATTGTTTTTAAATACANAAATAAAGGTTCCATTAACCAAANAAACCTGATCTATAAGCATATTAAGTTTTGCTTTTATCTGAGAAGC
The DNA here is from genome assembly GCA_016765375.1 of Flavobacteriaceae bacterium. Lineage (GTDB taxonomy): Bacteria > Bacteroidota > Bacteroidia > Flavobacteriales > Flavobacteriaceae > NORP215. The sequence continues at coordinate 2,956 of JAESQB010000204.1, forward strand.
ATTACCTAGAGATAAAAGGCTTNTTTTAGTNATGACAAAAGGATAAATTCTNAACGGAATTTGTCTCTCAAAAATTAAATCATAGAACAAAAAAGGCCTGCAGGTTCCAGCCCTAAATCCCGGAGTATTATGATAGCCCATATTAAAATCACANGATATTTCTAAGTCAATGGCGTTTCTGTAATCGTCAGGNAAATTGAGCAAATAATGTGAATTCATCGAACTCTTAAGAGNCCTGTGTGTGATTTGTTCCAATCGTTTTTTTTCTGTTTTTAACAGGCTTGNATTTTGCATTGCCAAANTAGAAAAAAGTATGCCTACCTCAGCATAATCTGCCACATATTTAATTAATGACTTAAAAACCTTCTTNTTTGGATTTATAGACCTATCTAAACGNGATACATCGCCTANTAAAAACAAAACACTAAGCTTTGTAACTGACTTTTTCTTAAATTCAATTAACCATTCAAANGTATTATATGGATCTGCTGAAANTTTTAATAATACNTTTATACGCTCTAAAAGTCGCCTCAATTCAAATTTTCTAAAATCGTTTAAAAAGCCAATGGNATTTCTTAATATGCCTTTTTTTCTATAGGCAAAAACCTGTGGCACTATCACTATATTATGAAATTTAAATTTTCTCTTTTCTTGTTTAATTTCCGGAAATTTAAGCCTTAGNGAATNTAAAAATTTATACGCCCAAATATCTATNACTGCTTGATCTAAAAAANCGTTTTGATAGGCCAAGCTTTTAGACACAGGNAATCTTCCCATATCATCTTTTACATGTGGNAAATACTCTTCATACCTGCTNAACAAATAAAAACTCGCAGCAAAAATATCGTAAGGCAGAGCACTTTTATCGCCCGTAGAAAAAAAACATTTGGTATCATCCCAGTCNTGAACAAAAATAGGGATATCGGCAAGGCCTTGTTGAAACAACAAATCATCACTTTTAATAAAATACTCACTACCCAAAGCTTGTTTTCCATAAGATAATTTTAAATCGTTATGGGCTACAAACGTTTCAATTTGCGAGGTAAACTCGATATCAATTCCTAAAATATTTTTACATATATGCTTAAAACTATAGGTTAATCTCGGTGTGATTTTTTGAGTAAATACAAGTAACATTAGAAAAATTATATCAGGTTTGAATCGGCAAAGCTAAAATACGCTTTTTCAGTAATTATGAGATGGTCTAATAAACTTATGTCCAAACTAGCTGCTGCTTGTTTTAATTTTTGTGTTAGGGTCTTATCTGAATTGCTGGGCTTGAGTGTTCCCGAAGGGTGATTATGNACCAAAATTACAGCCGTCGCTCCAAGCTCTATTGCTTTTTTAAAAACCAAACGAACATCAACTACCGTACCTGTAATACCCCCTTTGCTTAGCTGAAATTGTAGAATTACTTTTTTTGAATGGCTTAAATACAAGACCCAAAATTCTTCATGCTCTAAATCGCCCAATAGAGGCTGCATCAATTCAAAAACCAAATTACTGGAGTTTATTTTCTTTTTCTCCAAAGCTTTTTCTNCCCTATGTCTTCTTCCTATTTCTAAAGCCGAAACTATGGCTACTGCTTTAGCTTGACCTATGCCTTTAAAAGTCATGAGTTGCTGTAAAGATAATTTTCCTAAAGCATTAAGGTTATTATCTACCGAATTTAAAACACGTTTGCTTAAGGCTAAGGCACTTTCATTAGGCGTTCCTGAACCAATTATAATAGCGAGTAACTCGGCATCACTAAGAACCCTCCTGCCCTTCTGCAAGAGCTTTTCTCTAGGCCTATCGCCCTGACTCCAATGCTTTATAGAAAATGAAATGGGTTTGNGNTCCATATATTTCACTTTCTTTAAAGGTAAACATTATGATTAAATTTATATTGGCAATTTTTAAAAAACCTTTTTTAAAAAATAAAATAATTCCAAAATAGTACTATGGCTTGATAAAGAGTTAAATAATAATAAAAGAAAAAAGACCTGCCTGCCGGCAGGCAGGGAAAAGAC
>JAESQB010000205.1 GCA_016765375.1 Flavobacteriaceae bacterium
GGCTTATCTCTTAAAGAAACAGATGCAATAGAAGATGTTGTTGAAGAAAAAATTGAGCCTACTGCTGATGAAGTAGTGGTAGAAGCTGAAACTCCAACAGTAGTGAGAGATCGAATAATTGTTATTGGAATATTTTCACTCTTTACAGTGTTTTTTTGGTGGGCTTTTGAACAGGCCGGTGGCTCAATGACCATTTTTGCCAGAGATTATACCGATAGAGCCTTGGTGGGTGATGCGGCAATGACTTTTAAAATAGTTAACAGTATCATTACTATTGTCCCTATGTTAATTATAACTTGGGTTTTAGCCATGCTATTTAAACAAACTTTTGGTGCTCATTCTAGATCAAATATGTTACTTGGCTTGAGTTTTGTGATCATTTGGGGCATTGTGCTTTGGATGTTAAACAGAGAATTTCAAGCTGATACAACTGAAGTGCCTGCCTCCTGGTTTTCAGTTTTAAACTCTTTATTTATAATTTTATTTGCCCCTGTATTTTCAAAAATATGGCAAAGTAAGCTTAATCCTTCAGGGCCTATAAAATTTGCCATCGGCTTATTGTTAGTCGGTCTAGGCTTTGCCGTATTAGCCTATGGCGCATCAACCATTCCCGATGGTGCTAAAACCGCATCCGTAAGCCTTATGTTTTTAGTATTTGCATATTTCTTGCATACTATGGGTGAATTGTGTGTATCACCAGTAGGATTATCCTATGTGAGTAAACTGGCCCCCTTAAAATTGGTGGGCATGATGTTCGGTATTTGGTTTACAGCCAATGCCATTGCGAATTTATTAGGCGGATTTACAGGAAGTTATATTGATCAAATATCTGAAGAATACGGGCTCTCTACATTCTTTTTAATATTCACGATTATTCCTATTCTAGCGGCAGTAATAATGCTATTACTAAACCCCATGATGAAACGAAAAATGCACGGTGTTCAATAAAAGATGTTAAAATACCATTAAAAAGCCCCTGTACAGGGGCTTTTTTCTGTAATTTTGAAGCGTTTTTTACGACTTTTTATAAAAATCTGAAAATGAAAAACCTAATTATCCTAGTCCTGGTATTTTTTGGAACTGTTCATGTTTCTGCACAAGATCAAATTAAATGGATGACCATGAACGAGGCCTTAGCCGCTCAAAAAGTAAAGCCTAAAAAAATAATTATGGATGCCTATACCTCTTGGTGCGGCCCCTGTAAGCTCATGGATAGAAATACCTTTGCCAATAAAGACGTTATAGCTTATATAAACAACTATTATTATGCCGTAAAATTTGATGCCGAAGGCACCGAACAAGTCACTTATCAAGATACGCAATACGGCAACCCAAATCATCAAGCCGATAAAAGAGGGCGTAATTCCCAACACGATTTTGCCAGAGCTTTAAAAATAAATGGCTATCCCAGCTTGGTGTTCTTTAAAGAAGACAGCGGACTTATACAACCTATTGTGGGTTACCATCCTCCTCAAAATTTAGAAATCTATCTGAAAATTTTTGCCAAAAACGATTATCTTAAGCTAACCACCATAGAAGCGTGGGATGCCTATCAAAAGGACTTTAAAGGCACTTTTGAAAATTAATTGGTAGTGCCTAATCCAAAACAAAGGCGCCTTTAGTGCCTGTATAGTGAAACGCAATGTTTTTTTTCTTTGCACTTGCTCGCCATCGTTTTACAAGGGAGGGATAATTACTCCCATCTGCAACAATCTGTTTAGGCTTAATTAAATGGATAAGGCGGTTTAAGTTTACTCGCGTATTTTGTGTGAGTATAATAATATCAGCATTCAACTTAGGNNAAATACCTAAACTGTCTAATACCAAAATGCGTTTNTTCTTATACCTAAAAACAGGAGCTAATTTACGTACATCAATGGCATTAATATGCACTTTAACGGCATAGCTTTTAACCCTTCTGTTTTCATAATTTTTAATAGAATCTAATGATGAGAATACGGTAAGGGCAGCTCCATTTTTATAACCTATAAGGGTTTTTTTGATTTGATGAAACACCACCAACTGTTGGTTTGAAAATCGAATCTTATCAAATATAAAGCTCATTTGCAATACAATTATTGAAAGAACAACCAAAACAGCTCTCTTAAAGCACACTTTTTTAAGACCCCATACTACAGTTCCTATAAACAGATAGGCTGCCAATAGGTTATATAATGAAAAGGAAATGTCNTGAAAAATAAAATTTTCCTGTTGNGCNACCCATTCTATAAANCGGTTCATAAGGNTTAATAATGACATTATAAATTTCAGCTAAAAAAACAGGAAGTTTNTTNAGTAATGCTAGTATAATAACACCTATACCCCCTCCTAAAATAATNCCNAAACANGGNATNATCACTAANCTAGAGAGAAAGAANAANCCNGGAAATTGATGAAAATAATACAAACTCAATGGCANCACNGCCAATTGGGCTACNAGACTNACAGTTAGTAAATTCCAAAAAAAACGCGGNACTACATAACGCGNNCTATANANTTTATTAAATAAAGGNTGCATTAAAATAATGCCTNAAACNGCAGNATAACTTAACTGAAANCCNACTTCAAAAAGCAAACTTGGNGCNATTAAAAGCAAGACCAACATCGATGAGAATAANGTNTTTAANGNATTGGTAGGNCGGTTNAGNTTCATNCCAATGGCAAANAANGANAACATAGTGACNGCTCTTATTACCGAAGGTGACAAACCNGCCAAAACAGCATAAGTCCAAAGCAANAAAATTAANACAAGTGTTTTTATNANNTTNCCTTTTGNGATTCTTTCAAGNGGTTTNAANATAAAATTCANCAGCAATAGTATAATACCTATATGNAGTCCNGAAACNGCNAAAACATGTACCGCTCCNGCATTGGCATANGCTTGGTAGAGTTCNTTAGAGATNTCNTGNCTTTGNCCAAGCANTAGGGCATTAAACACAGCNAATTCTTCNCTTTTAAANCCATNANCTTNTAATNTTTNATGAATGGTTCTTCTGAGTTTATCTGCAAGNCCANANAGGGTNGANNNNCCTTTNTTNATATNCAGAANNTCATAAGGCTTTANNCGTATTTGATNGTATATNCCCTGCCTNGCCATATANGCCTTATAATTAAATTGNTAAGGNTTTAAAGGTTTGTTTATAGCAGAAAATGGTTGCTTACTAATTAAAATGTNGTCTATATAAANTGNCCTTGNNNNACTGTCCTTTTGTATTAATANCAAAATNCTACCGGATGTATTAACCCCATTTAAAGATTTTACCTGGGCTATATATTTATAATGATAGGCATTTGATTTTAGAGTTTTCTCTATTTTAAGTTGTATTACGGGAGTCCCTTTAATTCCAGTCTTAGTATAATGATTATCTCGATTTAAGGGAATTTGTAGTTGAAATAAATATGCTCCCAGAATAATAAAGGTCACATAAACGCAACATTCAAAATAAAGNCTCGGTATGAGTTTGTCTTTATGCCAATACCAAAAACCAAACAATAAAAGTATTATGGAAATAATACTGTACTCTAGTAACTGTAAAGAAATATTTAAAANNNTTTCTAATAAAATCCCTAAAATTAAAGCTAAGCAAAGTCTAAATACTGTAACGTTAAAAAACGACATCTCCTATTAGGTATAAGTGAAATAAAACCTGTTTAGGAGGGATATTAAGGTACAAAAAAAGAACCGAAGCTAGGGTCTTCGGTTCTTTAAATTGGTTAATTAGAAATATTTCCTTCTATAGCTTTTTAAAATTTAAAGTTCAATCCAAAATTAATTATTGTACCGTTAAATCCGAATTGATTTACTTCCCAAGGGTATTTAAAACGACCTCCAAGATCGGTAACAAAATCTCCTTTTGTATCTATAACATCAGGAAAAACATCGAGCAAGTTATTTATGGATGCTGATGCTGTAACTTTATTAGAGAATTTATAAGCAATAATTAAATCGGTAATAATTTTACCGGCAAAAGTTTGATCAAAAGCTTCATCATTAAGTGGAAGTGGTGCACCACCAGGACCAAATGGAGCGCCATTTAATCCATTGTTAGCATGCTGCCAGGTTACTTCGCCAAAAAACGTATTGTTTAAGGTGAAACTCCATTTGTCNATACCATAATCTAAACCTAGAAGAATTTTAGATTTTGGCCTAGCTGTTGTAATTCTTGATTGTTCCTTTCGGTTAAAGATTTCATAACCATTAGCAGCTAATAATGACGGAGTATCAATTTGTCCATCAATCTCAGTATCATTAAAGTTTGCCGCAAGTGTAAGATCTAAGTCCCCTTTTCCAAGGTTTATATTATTATAGTTGACTACCAAATCAATTCCTGTTGTTTTAGTNTCAACAGCATTCACAAAGAATTTTAGACTTGTAATTGAATTGTCCAACAAAATTTGTTCAACAGGATTTGTTGTANCATCATCGCCNTCAAAACCAATTTCTCCTGTAAATAAAACACGGTCATCAACGTTTACTTTATAAAGGTCAGCAGAGATAGAAAATTGAGGGTTTATCTTATACGTAATACCTAGCGTAATATTTTTAGAGGTTTCTGCTGTTAATTGTGGAACACCTAATCCATCTCTAATAATTGGATCGACATTATTAAAAGTTCCTTGATTAGAAACCGTACCACCAGAAACCAATGTTTGAATATTACTTAAAAAGATTTGATGTAATGATGGTGCTCTAAATCCTGTACTAAATGAGGCTCTAATGGCACCTTTATTATTTCCTAAAAGGTATCTTCCATTAACTTTCCATGAGGTGTTATCACCAAAGTCACTAAAGTCTTCATATCGCACAGCAGCTCCAATAAGAAATTCAGTTGTCGGCTCCCATTCAAGTTCACCATATAAACCAGAATTATCTCTTTTTGCTCTAACCTCATTACTGGGTTGTAAGCCAGGGAATGATTGTACCCCACTACCCGCAAATGATGCAGGCTCACCTGCCGTTGCATTAAAGCGTTCTGATTTTATTTCGGCTCCAAAAGCAACACTAAACTGATCAAAATTTCTCGTTATATCCAAATTGGCAAGCAAGTTGCTAAAGGAATAAGCACCAACATCAAAAGAAGTCGGACTATCTGCCCCTAAATCAAGGTTTATACTATTGTTTACTTCATAGTCTACTGAATTTATACCATGAGTTCCACTAAGATCTATATCAAAGCCTGCCAATTCCCATTGTACCCCAACAGTTGCGTTATTATCAATAATTCTTGTTTCGAAGGTGGGTTGAAATCCTTTGTATACTGTTCCAGCTTCATGTAATAAATTAAACTCATCAGGAATCCAATAGGGTGCTCTAAATAAAGCAAAACTTTTTCCATCTCTATAGGTTACGCCTCCAAAGGTGTAAAACTTTCCTTTTCCATTTTTAAAAGGAAGGCCTACATTATAAAAAGCATCCCATTTTGTAATTTTGGGTTGCCCAATGGTCATTCCAAGATCAGGATTTTCTTGAATAAATGGATGGGTACCATTTAATATGGAATCATCTCCAAAAATAATTCCAAAAAGACGATCTCCTCCCGGTTCTCCTGCTCTGTTAGTTTCTTCTTGGTCGTAGTATCCAAATGTCAGATTTAAAAAACCACCATTATCACCTAAAGCAAGCCCTGTATTAAGGTCTACTCCCACATTGAAACCGTCACCCTGGGTAGTCACACCCGATGTAATATTTACATCAAAATGGCCAACATCTTCTCTTAATACCATGTTAATTACTCCTGCAATAGCATCAGATCCATATTGAGCCGATGCACCGTCACGCAATACTTCTATGCGTTTAAGGGCAGCTGCAGGAATACTCTTTAAATCAACGCCTACTTCTCCTTTACCCGGCGTATCATTAATATAAACTAAGGCACTTTGATTTTTTCGTTTTCCGGTTATCAATACCAAGGTTCTACTTGGCCCTAATCCTCTAAGATCTGCAGGATCAAAATGCGCCGTGGCATCAGAAATAGTTTGATTGGTTGAATTAAAAGATGGAATCTTATAGGTTAACATCTTATCAATCGTTGGTTGACCGGTAGTTCTCAATTCATCTATCCCAATATTATCAATGGGGACTGGAGAATTTAAAACTGTTCTGGGTTTAGCACGGCTACCAACAAGTACAATCTCATCTAACATAGAGCCTTCTTGCATAGCTACATTAATAGATGTGGCCGAGCTCACTTCAATTTCCTGGGCAGTAAAGCCTACCGAGGTAAATACTAATGTTACCGGAAAACTCTTGACATCGAGAGAGAAATTCCCATCAATATCCGAGGTGGTCCCATTGGTACTTCCTTTTTCAAGAATGTTTACAAAAGCCATACTTTCACCCGTTGACGCATTGGTCACGGTTCCTGAAATATTGTTTTGAGCAAAAAGAATCCCTGTAAACAAGGAAAATACTAATAACAACATTCGTTTTACGTAAATTTGTTTCATAATACTAAGTTAATTATATGTTAATTATTCACAAATATATCTTAATTTTTGACTTAGCGTGTTAAAATCAAAAAAATATATATTTACATATTAAGATGTATTTTAATCCTAAGAGGTTTTATTCCCTCGTTTAAGTTGTTATTTTTGCAACATAAATAATTAATGAGCATGTACAGAACACATAACTGTGGTGAACTAAGAGATCAGCATATTAATCAAGACATTACCTTATCGGGATGGGTGCAAAAAATTCGTGATAAAGGCTTTTTAATCTGGATAGATTTACGAGATCGCTACGGCATTACTCAACTTATTTTTGATGAGGAACGAAGTTCTAAAGCCATCATGGAAAAGGCCAGAACCTTAGGCAGGGAATTTGTCATTCAAATAACCGGAAAGGTTATTGAACGGGAATCTAAAAACCCGAAAATTCCTACAGGCGCTATCGAAATTTTAGTGTCTGAATTGATTGTACTCAACCAATCCAAGCTCCCTCCTTTTACCATTGAAGACCATACCGATGGCGGCGAAGAACTTCGCATGCAATACCGCTACTTAGATATAAGAAGAACTCCTGTAAGAAATAACCTCATTTTTAGAAGTAAGGTTACCATGGCCGTTCGAAATTACTTGTCTAATGAAGGCTTTATTGAAGTAGAAACCCCTTACCTTATTAAATCGACTCCAGAAGGCGCCCGCGATTTTGTGGTGCCTTCACGAATGAATGAAGGTCAGTTTTACGCCTTGCCACAATCGCCTCAAACCTTTAAGCAATTGCTTATGGTTGGAGGAATGGATAAATATTTTCAAATTGTAAAATGTTTTAGAGACGAAGACTTACGTGCCGACAGACAACCTGAATTTACACAAATAGACTGCGAAATGGCCTTTGTAAAGCAGGAGGATGTGCTCAATGCTTTTGAAGGACTAATCAGTAATTTACTCAAAGAAATTAAAGGCATTGAAATTGGCAAATTCCCAATAATGGCCTATGACGATGCCATGCGTATATACGGCAACGACAAACCCGACATACGTTTTGGGATGAAGTTTGGCGAATTAAATACCATAACCCAACACAAAGACTTTAAGGTTTTTAATGATGCCGAGTTGGTTGTTGGCATAGCTGTACCCGGCGGTGCTTCATATACCAGAAAAGAAATTGATAAACTTATAGACTGGATAAGGCGTCCACAAGTTGGCGCACTAGGTATGGTATATGTAAAATGTAATGCCGATGGCAGCTACAAATCCTCGGTTGATAAATTTTACAACCAGGACGATTTGGCCAAATGGGCAGAAGCCA
>JAESQB010000206.1 GCA_016765375.1 Flavobacteriaceae bacterium
ATCAAATATTTATAAAAAAATAGCTAGAATTAATTTACCGGATGATCAATTAATTGCTGCGCTTAATTCGGCATCAAACGGTATTCGTTCTGATCACTATTTGACTGAAACGCTTTTAGCTTTTTCAAATCAAGTGAATCGTTCTTCAGAAAAAGTAAAATCAGCTTATCGATCTGCAATAAAATCTATTAATTCGAATACCTATTACGGTCGTGCCAGCAAAGCTGTTGATTAGAAATTCATTTATGAATAGACCTAACAGGTTTTTAAAACCTGTTAGGTCTTAATTATTTAAAATACCCTGTGCTATTTCTTGTAGTATAGCATTGGTATCGTTGGCTCCTTTTTCTAAGAAACCCATAATATCTGGACTGGATCTAAAGTCTATTTTTTGTTCTTTAATAAGAACTTCCAGAGCTAAACAAACCGCTATTCTGGTTCCTACTTTTTTAGCGGCTGTTTGAAATAATGGGGATAATTCGTCCAAAGTAATTTGCTTTGCTGCAGCCTGAATTTTTTGTTTAAAAATCAATTGCTTCTCGGCAGGAACGTTGGTGTATTTCTTACCCGATTTTTGAATTTCACTCAATGGGTTTTGCTGATGCTGGCTCGGCTGTTTTTGTGCAGGCACCTGTTCTTTTTTCTTTTGCTTTGCCCAGGTATCTCGCAGACCTACGGTTTTATTAAACACTAATTTATCAGGGCTGCTATCGGTATCCACATTAAAATAGCCCAAGCGTTGAAACTGAAACGCTTCGCCAACCTTTGCTTTAGCTAAACCAGGCTCAAGATATCCTGTGGTAACCTTTAAGGAATCGGGGTTTATAAAGTCCATAAACGACTTTTCTTTGTCGCCATCTGGCGCTTCATGATTAAACAAGCGGTCGTATTCTCTAATTTCCGCTTTAACGGCATGGCTTGCCGAAACCCAATGTAAGGTTCCTTTAACCTTTCTCAAACTTGCTTCACTCCCACTTCCGCTTTTACTATCGGGGTCATAACTGCAATGTATTTCGGTAATAATACCGGTACTGTCTTTTACTATACGTTCACCTTTAATAATATAAGCGTTTTTTAAACGCACTTCTTTTTCCAAGCTCAATCTAAAAAATTTGTTATCGGCATCCTCTTTAAAATCGGCACGCTCAATATAGAGTTCTTTAGAAAAGGGAATTTTTCTGCTTCCCGAACTGGGGTCTTCAGGATTGTTTTCTGCATCAAGCCATTCTTCTTCACCTCCTGGATAATTATCGATAATCAGTTTTACCGGATCCAATACGCCCATCACCCTTGTGGCGGTTTGGTTTAAATCTTCTCGTAAGTGAAATTCTAAAAGTGAAACATCAATTACATTCTCGCGTTTGGCTACACCTGCGGCATTAATAAAATTACGAACAGCCTTTGGGGTATAGCCCCGACGTCTTAATCCAGAAATAGTTGGCATCCTGGGATCGTCCCATCCATTAACCACACCTTCATCAACCAAAACCATCAGCTTGCGTTTGCTCATAATGGTATAACTCAAGTTTAAGCGCGCAAATTCTCGCTGCTTTGGTTTGAGGTTGCTCTGATCATAAACACGGTCTACAAACCAATCATAAAGCTTACGGTGGGGTTTAAACTCTAAAGAACATAAGGAATGGGAAATTTGCTCAATATAATCGCTCTCACCATGGGTCCAGTCATACATGGGATAAATACACCAATCGGTTCCTGTATTATGATGTGCCTTATGTAAAACACGATACATGATGGGGTCACGCATCAACATATTGGGGTCACTCATATCAATTTTTGCACGAAGCACATAGCTGCCCTCGGGGAATTCACCATTTTTCATACCTTCAAATAAATCTAAGTTTTCCTCAATACTTCGGTTTCTAAATGGGCTGTCGGTACCAACTTGAGTTGGTGTTCCTTTTTGCTCTGCCATTTTTTCACTAGACTGAGAATCGATATAAGCATCACCAGACTTGATNAATTGAACGGCCCAATTGTAAAGTTGCTGAAAATAATCTGATGAAAAACAAACCTTATCCCATTGNTAACCCAACCATAAAACATCTTTTTTTATGGCTTCAACATATTCTTGCTCTTCTTTAGCAGGATTGGTATCGTCAAAGCGCAAATTAACAGGCGCATTGTATCTTTCTCCTAAACCAAAACTTATGCATATGGCCTTACAGTGTCCAATATGAAGATAACCATTGGGTTCTGGAGGAAAACGAAAACGCAATTGATCAGGTTTATAATCATTTGCTAAATCATCTTCTACTATTTGCTCAAGAAAATTAAGTGGTTTATGTGCTTCGTTCATAGAAATTATCAAATCTGAGTACAAAATTACAATAATTAAATGATGTGGATTAGGAATTAGAAAAGAGAAAAAAGAAAAGAGAGAAACGTCTTTGCGAGCTTGCCTGCGGCTGGCAGGTAGGGCGGTACAACCGACAGCCTATCCCGAGTAATTCGGGAAAGAAAACTATTGGATTAGATAAGTTTACTTTCTTTATAACCATCGGGAAATGCTGTTATACTCACAATGACATATAAAAGAATAAACAAAACAAATAATTTCTAAAACTTAATTCTTAATTCCCTGCCTACCGGCAGGAAGGTTTATACTTAATTCTGTTTACCTTTGTAAGAAGAAGAAATGGGAAGCATAAGGTTAGCAAATATTAAAGTTTATGCCTATCACGGTTGTTTATTTGAGGAAGGTCAAATTGGCTCAGAGTATTTGGTGAATCTTGAGGTGACCGCTGATCTGTCAAAACCCTCAATTTCAGACAAATTAAAAGATACGATTGATTATGTTGGCCTCAATAAAATAGTGAAGGAAGAGATGGCAATTCGATCTAAATTATTAGAGCATGTCGCCAAACGAATTATAGATCGCGTTTTAGAAACATTTAATCAAGTGAGTTCGGTTGGGGTTTCGGTATCAAAAATAAATCCCCCTCTTGGTGGAAATGTGGCCGAAGTGGTAGTAAGCCTGCAAACAAAACGAAAAATTTAATACTTTTATAATAAACTTTTAACCTTAGGTTTTCGTAATTTTTGATTAAATTCGCATCAAAATAATGGCGTCGTGGCCGAGTGGCTAGGCAGAGGTCTGCAAAACCTTGTACAGCGGTTCGAATCCGCTCGACGCCTCAAAAACCTTTAAGATATTAAAAATCTTGAAGGTTTTTTTTTCCTGTACCAATGTTGATATTGGAAGGGTTTCTTCTATCTTTTCTTTTATTTTTTTATTCGGAAAAACACCTTGAATTAATAATAATATTCCAAAACCCATAATTAGCATACTCACCATTTTCTTAGTTTTAAAAACAACTTTTGGGGTAAGTTTCTTTTTTAATTTTTTTGCTAAACTTATTTTAAGAATGTCTGTAAGAAAAAAAGTAACCAAAATGGTTGTTAAAAAAACAAGAACACTTTTATTACTTGTTGTTAATGCATTGGCCATTACTATTGTAGCTATCCAGCCGCCTAAAACGCCAAAATTTACTAAGTTTAATAAAAAACCTTTTATAAAAAGACCGGTTAGGTTTTTCTTAGCGTTTAAATTATAATGCTCCCTGACAATTTTTCTAAATGATTTTGAGGTTTGAATAAATGATATAATTCCATAAACCATTAAAATAACCCCACCAAGAATAAGAAGATTAGGGTCGTCTCTTAATTTTTCTAATAATTTATTGGTACTAAAAAAAGCAATTAATATAAAAATAACATCTGAGGTTAAAGCGCCTAGATCAAGAAATAAAGCGCACTTAAATCCTTTGGTAATACTGGTTTCAATTAATGAAAAAAACACCGGACCTATAGCAAAAGCTAAAAGAAACCCATATATAACCGCATATAATAAACCTTCGAACATCTAAAATTATTATTCCATTATTTTTACAGAACCGCCCATAAAAATACTCTTGTTTATTTCGTTTGGATTTCCATAAATTAAAATATTCCCACCCATTTTAACCCTTAAGTCAACTTTCTCACTACAATTTATTTCGGCTCGTCCTCCTGAGGTAATAGAAATATCTACATATTCAGATTTAAGGTCTTTTGCTTCTATTACACCGCCAGTATTAATAAGTATTTCTATACTTTTTGAACTACCGTTTAGAGTGATATTACCACCAGTAACCGATTTAGCAAAAAGAAAATTTGATTCTAAATTGATATTTATAATCCCACCTTCCTGTGCTTTTAGATCTATTGTGTTTTGGCTGATAAGCTCAGAACTTGAAATTTTGCCACCTTCATTAACATCTAAAACCTCAAATGACGTATAATATAAATCAATTTGAGTTTGAGAACCATTAAATATCTGGTTAAAGCGCAATCGTAATTTTAATTTTCCTTT
>JAESQB010000207.1 GCA_016765375.1 Flavobacteriaceae bacterium
AAACTAAAGAGATAGAGCCCATAAAAATGGCATTGTATTTTCCTGTTTTCCAAACCGATTGTTCTGCTCGGTCTGGTTTTTTGGCGCCTAAACTCTGACCTACTAAAGTGGCCGCTGCATTACTCATGCCCCAGGCAGGCATTAATGCAAACATGATAACACGTATGGCCATGGTGTAACCTGCCAATACATCGCTTCCAAATTCGCTCATAATGCGCATTAAAAATACCCAACTTGTGGTGGCTATTAAAAATTGCCCAATGCCTCCNAGNGATACTTTTATAANATTNAGCATTATGGCAACACGAATTTTAAGATCATTAAAGCCAACTTTAATTTTGCTCCATCCATAAAACAGTACCACTAATTGAAACACCACAGCCGTACCACGACCAATAGTGGTTGCAATAGCAGCGCCTTCCACACCAAATGCAGGGATAGGGCCAAAACCAAAAATAAACATCGGGTCTAAAATAATATTTAAGCCATTAGACAAGATCAATGTCCACATGGCAATGGATGCATTGCCGGCGCCTCTAAAAATAGCATTGATTAAAAACAACAGCAGGATGGTTACATTGCCTCCTAGCAAAATTTGAGTATAGCCATAGCCTTCGGCAATAAGATCGGCTTCGGCGCCCATGAGTTGTAAAATTTCTTTAGGATAGAGTATGCCAATTATGCTGATGATACTGGCTACCGCTATGCCTAAAATAATTATTTGTACTGAAGCCTGGGAAGCCGCTTTTAGGTTTTTTTCACCAACCCGTCTCGCGACTACAGCCGTAGCGGCCATACTCAAGCCAATAGCAACAGCATAAACAAGGGTGATTATAGATTCGGTTAGGCCAATAGTGGCCACCGCATTAACGCTTATTTGAGATACATAAGCAATATCAACTAAGGCAAAAATAGACTCCATGAGCATTTCTAAGATCATGGGTATGGAGAGCATAAATACAGCGCGACGGATGCTGCCAGAAGTAAACTCCTGTTGCTTGCCGGTTACAGCTATTTTAAAGTAGGTGAAAAATTGTGGTATTGAAATTCTATTCGAAGGCATAATAAATTATGTTTTAAAATTAAGAGATGACTAAATACGCTTAAGTATTTAGCTTTTGGCGGTTGAAAGGAATATCAACCTATATCGAAAACATAATTTATACAATCATAATGTAGCAAATATCTGTATTTATTTTGAAACTGGCAATTTAATTTTGATAAGCTACTGATGGTTAGAAGGTAATACTGAAATTAGTAAAAGAAATTATAAGATTTGCTAACATAGCCATATGTGTGGTTGAAATTGTGAGCTTCTTAGCAAAAGGTAGAACTAAAACGATAGAGCTGTGCTAACTTTGTTTTAGTTTGTTAACTGGAAAAGCAGAGGAGAATTCTTTTTTAATTTTTAATAGAGCGCGTTCTACTTGTAAGCGTGTGGTAAAATTACCCACCCATACTTTATAATTGGGTTCTTCGTACTCAATAGAGGCTGGCCAAGTGTTTAAAACCTCTTGATATTTTTTTAAAATGGTTTCGGCAATTTCACGACTTCCATAATGCAATTGTATGGTGAAATTATTACCCAACCTATTTTCTTTTTCTAAACGACTTTTTAAGGCTATTAAAGTGTCAATTCTGGAGTCTTGTTTTATTTTGAGTTCGGCTTCTTGTGCATAAGTTGTATGGCTTATTAAAAGAGCAAAGATGCAGGTAATCAATAAGATACTTTGTTTAAAAGACATGTGTTTTTTTTAAATATTTTACAAAGGTAATTGTTAATAACGACATCGTATTTAAAAATATTATTTAGAACAATTATAAATTATTATTTAGGCTTGATTCACATTTTAAAAACAAACTTTAAATGTTATTTTTGCGCTTTTAGAACGGTATGTTAATTTTCTTCTTTTCAAGAGAAGTAAATGAAAAAATCATACCAAACTTTATACGATAATTAGAAGCTAGTATGAAAAAGGTGAAACACCGTAACCAAAGTTTGAGATTCTCATTTGCGTCCTTTGCATTTTTGCTATTCTTTTCAAGTTTTACTTTTGCTCAAGAGGCCGATCCGGCTGTAGGAAAACAATTGTTTAACACCCATTGTGCCGCTTGTCATAAATTAGATAGAAAATCAACAGGACCCGCTTTACGAAATGTTGTAAGCAAACACGAAACCGAGTGGTTTTATAAATGGATTAAAAACTCGGCAGGTTTAGTAGCTTCTGGCGATGCCGAAGCGATTGAAATTTTTGAAGAGTATAACAAATCGCCGATGGCGGCTTTTCCACAACTCTCTAATGCCGATATCGATAATATTTTAGCCTATACAAGCGAACCCAAACCGGTACCTCCAAAAATTGAGGTTACAGCGGGAGAGGTTGCTGAAGGAGGTATTTCAAATGATATAGTGCTTGCCATACTAGTCCTGGTGTTTTTGATTTTAGTGGTCATGTTGTTTTTAGTAAACAAAGTACTGCGTAAAATTGCTGCGGCACAGGGGGTTGAGATTGAAGAAAAAGAAGTGCGCACTCCCATTTGGAAGGCCTTTGTTCAGAATCAATTTTTAGTATTTGTAACGGCTATCTTCTTATTGTTGACCAGCTGTTATTTTGTTTTTGGTTACCTTATGCAAATAGATGTTAACCAAGGTTATGCGCCGGTACAGCCCATACATTTTTCACATAGGATACATGCCGGTGATAATGAGATAGATTGTAAGTACTGCCATTCGTCTGTACGAACCAGTAAAACTTCGGGCATACCTTCGCTTAATGTGTGTATGAATTGTCATAAAAACATTTCAGAAGTGGCTTTCGAAACAGCTACCGAAGATTATACTAAAGACTATTACGACAGNCAGATTGCAAAACTTTACGATGCTGTTGGTTGGGATGTTGCTGCACAAAAATATACAGGTAAAGAAAAACCNGTAAANTGGGTGCGCATACANAACCTTCCAGATTTTGCCTATTTNAATCACTCGCAACACGTTATGGTGGCTGGGGTAGATTGTAAAAAATGCCATGGCGAAATAGAAAAAATGGAAATTGTTGAACAGTTTTCACCGCTTACTATGAACTGGTGTATAACCTGTCATCGAGAAACTAATGTTAAAATGGAAGGCAATGCGTATTATGAAAAAATGCATACTGAGCTTTCAAAAAAATATGGTGTCGAAAAACTCACTGCAGCACAAATGGGTGCTTTAGAATGTGGTAAATGTCACTATTAATTAATTAAATAATATCACTAACAAATAATATGGCATCAAACAAGAAATACTGGAAAAGTGTTGAAGAGCTAAAAGAAAATAGCTCTATTGTTGAGACGCTGCAACAAAACGAATTTGTTGATAAACTCCCTGAAGATCATTTTCTAGGCGATAAGACAACTTTAGAAGACTCCTCAACTACACGTCGTGATTTCTTAAAATATGTAGGTTTCACAACTGCTGCGGCTTCTTTGGCTGCCTGTGAAGGTCCTGTGATAAAAGCGATACCTTATGTGGTGCAACCCGATGAGATTGTTCCGGGTGTTGCTAATTATTATGCAACCACTATTGCCGACGGTTTTGATTTCGCTAATATTTTAATAAAAACACGTGAGGGACGTCCTATTAA
>JAESQB010000208.1 GCA_016765375.1 Flavobacteriaceae bacterium
CAACGTGGGAGCAGGATAAAAAAACAATTTAAAAATTTTGTCGATATGCAAACTAAGGAAATCGATTTAAATTATCTTGTCGCATCTCTTGTGGCTAAATTCCACCTGAATAAACGTTTTTATATTCAATCGGGGCCACGTTTTGGATTCTGGTAGATAATAACATTTCAAAAATACTTAATGATCAGGCTCTTAATTTTATAGAGAATGATTTTGACCTGGATCTATTTATTGGAATTGGTTACGATTTACCTTTTGGTATTAGCTTAAATTCGGGTTATGATTTTGGATTAACCGATGTTTTTAAGGACGACAATGCCAAGAATGCAGTCATTTCATTTACCTTAGAATACACCTTTTTATAAAAAAAAGGCGTCANAAAAATTNAACNCCNTTTAGTTTATACNCTNNTTTNTTTATAATNNTAAAGGTGAATCACNTCNTCATATGCNTCGGCAACGGCTTCCATAACNGCNTCACTCATAGTAGGGTGNGGGTGTATGGTTTTTAAAACNTCATGTCCTGTTGTTTCAAGTTTTCTNCCTAAAACNGCTTCAGCGATCATATCNGTAACNCCNNCACCAATCATNTGACAGCCTAACCATTCGCCGTATTTAGCATCGAATATCACTTTTACAAAGCCTTCTTTATTTCCTGATGCACTGGCTTTTCCAGAGGCTGAAAATGGAAATTTTCCAATTTTTAAGTCATAACCGGCTTCTTTAGCTTGTTTTTCGGTCATGCCTACGCTGGCAATTTCGGGGCTTGCATATGTGCAGCCAGGAATATTACCGTAGTCTATGGTCTCAACATGCATGCCTTTTATTTTCTCAACACAGGTAATGCCTTCGGCAGAAGCAACATGTGCTAAGGCTTGACCTGGAGCTANATCACCAATAGCATAATAACCAGGAATATTGGTTTGATACCAATCGTTCACTAAAATTTTATCTCGGTCAACCATAATACCAACATCTTCNANGCCTATGTTTTCAATGTTAGATTTTATACCAACGGCAGAAAGTACCACCTCAGCTTCTAAAATTTCTTCGCCTTTTTTTGTTTTTACGGTAGCTTTTACGGTTTTTCCGGAGGTGTCTACAGACTCAACAGAGGCATTTGTCATAACTTTTATGCCTGCTTTTTTAATAGAACGCTCAAATTGTTTTGACACTTCTTCATCTTCTAGAGGCACCATGTTTGGTAAAAACTCAACTATGGTCACTTGAGTACCCATAGCATTATAAAAGTGAGCAAATTCAACACCAATGGCACCACTTCCTACGACTATCATCGATTTGGGTTGTTTTTCCAAGCTCATGGCCTGACGATAACCTATAACTTTTTTACCGTCTTGGGGTAAACTAGGTAGTTCTTTAGAACGCGCTCCAGTGGCAATAATAATATGGTCTGCACTATAAACCTTGCCGTCAACCTCCACTTTTTTACCTGCTTTGAGTTTTCCGAAGCCATTGATGACATCAATTTTATTTTTTTTCATCAAAAACTGAACGCCTTTACTCATNCCATCGGCAATGTTTCGGCTTCTAGAAATTACTTTTCCAAAATCCTTATCGGCGCCTTTAACACTAAGGCCATAGTCTTCGGCATGATTTAAATAGTCAAACACTTGGGCGCTTTTAAGCAAAGCTTTGGTAGGAATACACCCCCAGTTTAGNCATACGCCACCTAGGNTTTCTTTTTCGATTACTGCGGTTTTAAAACCTAACTGTGAGGCACGGATTGCTGTGACATAACCNCCTGGGCCGCTTCCTAAAACTATAATATCGTATTTACTCATGCTGTGAAATTTCGTCGTTGTTTTCAATGTGCGAATTTACAAAATGATGAGAAAATAAAAGACNTGTGTGACCATTTTTTATTNGTAAATGTGAATTTCAGAAAATAGACCTGCCTGCCGTCGGGCAAGGCAGGCAGGGAATAGAAAAATCGAAATGTTTTTTCGGTANGAACTCAATACTACCATTACCACTGCCAACTGCCTACTGCCAACTGCTTCTAGTCTTNTTTTGCTACAAATATTAAGGCTGCTCCGTTTATACAGTGTCGCTCACCTGTTGTTTCCTTAGGACCANCGTTAAATTTATGTCCCAAATGACCTCCGCAGGNTGCACATTTTAATTCGGTACGCGCATAACCGGCTTTGTAATCCACATCGGTTTCTATATTTTGACCTCTATCAAANGAGGGCCAACCGGTTTTTGAATCAAACTTGTCATTNGATTCATAAAGTATGGTGTTACAGGCTGCACAATAATAAGAACCCTTATTGTAGTTTTTATTTAATGGGTGGGTAAAGGCTCTTTCGGTACCAGATTGTCTCAGTATATAATATTGCATATCTGTGAGTTGCGCTTTCCATTGNACTTCGGTTTTGGTAACGACATACGATTTNTTTTCTTTTTTTTGAGCGTTACTATTACAACTCATAAAAAAAAGGGCGGATAGGAAAAATATAAGAACTCTCATGCTTTTATCTGTTTTTTTTATGTCTTAGTCGAGTGAACTTTTAATTAGTTACTTTAAAGAATGGTATTTTATTTGTAATAAATAATTTTATGAAGGATTATTATCCTAGCTAATAATGCTAAGTTATCAAAATGTTGCTTATTTTTATGTGTAACCTTAANAAATTATGATATGTTATTTAAGAAATATATTTCCTTAACCATTGTTTTTTTTCTTGCAGTAGCATGTACTACCAATCCGTTTTCGGGAAAAAAAACGTGGGCATTGGTGCCTAATTCACAAATTTTACCCATGGCTTTTCAGCAATACGATAAATTTTTAGCCGAGAATAAGGTGGTAAAAGGGACTTCTGATGCCGAGATGATACAGCGAGTTGGTCGCAATATTTCAACGGCTGCTGAGCGTTATCTCAATGCAAATGGATATGCCGGTTATTTAAAGGACTATAAATGGGAATACAACTTGGTTGAAAATAAGGCGGTAAATGCCTGGTGCATGCCTGGTGGTAAAATTGTATTTTACACGGGTATTTTACCCATAGCAGGTGGGGAAAGAGGAATTGCAGCAATAATGGGACATGAAGTGGTTCATGCCTTAGCAAATCATGGGCAGCAGCGTATGAGTGCAGGACAATTGCAGGCGATTGGTGCTGTGGCAGGAAATGCAGCTTTTGCAAAAAATCCAAAAAATCAACAAATTTTTAATCAAGCTTATGGCGTGGGTACTCAAGTGGGAATCATGTTGCCTTTTAGCAGAAGTCATGAAACCGAATCGGATAAAGTGGGCTTATTTCTCATGGCCATTGCAGGTTATGACCCCGCCGAGGCCCCCGAATTATGGCGTCGTATGAAGGCTAATTCTGGCGGGCAAGCGCCTCCAGAAATTTTAAGCACCCACCCGTCTAACAATACCCGTATTGCAAATCTTGAATCATGGGTTGAAGCAGCCAAAGCAGAGGCACGAAAATACGGCGTTACCAAATTTAGATAGTTAAATATTAAAGAGATAATCATTTTTATTTGTTTGTTTAAAAACTATTTATGAGTTTAGTGGCTCGTAATCATTTTTTTAAATCAAATCTCTTGAAAGTATTAACTAAAGGAAGTAGAAAACTATTAAATGCATGGGCCTTTTACGATTGGGCAAACTCTGTTTATAGTTTAGTAATAAGTTCGGCAATTTTCCCCATTTTTTATCAGGCACAATTTAGAAATATTGAAACCATTACCGTTTTTGGCGGGGAAATTAGAAGCACGCCCTTAATTACTTATGTAACTGCCTTAGCCTTTTTGGTGGTTTCATTTTTATCGCCATTATTGGCTGGAGTATCAGACTATATTGGCAATAAACGAATTTTCATGAAAGGTTTTGTCTATTTAGGCGCCTTGTCCTGTATGGGTTTGTATTGGTTTAATTTAGAATACATACACCTTAGTTTACTGTGTTATTTTTTTGGTCTCATAGGGTTTTGGTTGAGTTATGCTTTTAATAATGCTTATCTGCCTGATATAGCCTACCCCGAGCAGCAAGATTATATAAGTGCCAAGGGTTTTTCATTAGGTTATATAGGCTCTGTTATTTTATTGCTCTTTAATTTAATGATGGTCATGAATCCCGAACTGTTTGGGTTGGGAGAAGGCGGAGAAGCCTCTTTACAAG
>JAESQB010000209.1 GCA_016765375.1 Flavobacteriaceae bacterium
GCATTAAAACCTTTATGTGTTCGATCTTTTAAAATTAAAGGCAGCACCAATACAACGATGATTATTAAAATAATGAGCCCTATTTTTCTGCTTGTTTTCATTTCTCTTTTTTTATTTTATTCAAAACCTTTTTTACACTTGCTATAATTAACTCGGGCTCGGTTAAATGAATAAGGTGTTGGCTTTCCTCTGCAATGATAAGTTTCATTAGCTTCTTTTTGTGCAATTGCCATTTTATGAATTAAACCTGCTTTACTCTCAGCGTGTTCTGCTTCACTTATCACTGTGCCAATTGCTGTTCCACTTCGTAATAGTTGTTTACTTAGGATAAATTCTTATAATGTTCAATGCAAAAGCAAAACTCTTATTCTTAATTATATTTTCTCTCATAATTCACCATTCACCATTAATAATTATTTATAATAATACGGTCATCATCGTCATCGTCCCATTGTTTATCCCAATCGTCATCCCAACTATCATCATTGTCGTTATCAGCATCATCATAATTACTTTTGCTTTCCGGACAGTTTAGACATTTGGTTTTTTTATTCTGAATTTCTAAATAATATTCTTCATCACCATTTTTTAATATGTCATTATAATAGGAAGTATTCCTATGAAAAGAATAGGTNTTATCATCGGCGTATAATATGGANCCTTCGGGTAAATAGAGAATGATGGTTACTTTCTGATTTCTGNATTTNTTTTTNGCNNCNGTNNTNAAATAATCATTCANNNTAAGNTTNCCTTCNGNANANTNANANNCATAATCAATTTTATCGGCTCGGGCTCTGGATTGATCATAATTTCTGCCATTGGCCTTTTTTTCGATACGAATACTGCCTNTGTTGTCTTTTGTTGATCGCACAATAAGCCTTATATCTCTAGAAATAATTAGTTTTTCACCCTGTTCATTACGTTCAACAGTTGAAAAATTGAAATCTCTAAAATTATTTCTGCTGTAATCCGGATGGCTTNCCATNGCTATATTTAAGGTGTCACCNGCTTTAATAGGAAGTNCNTCGGTATGTGTAGATTGTCCGCTGTATGAGNGTTCAGATAATTCTTTTACCATAGATACGCCCAGNACTATCACACCTATAAACCACANGCCTAGGAGACCAAATTTTGCGGTACGGCTTATGGTCTTTAAATTGGGNCTGAGTATTTTTAATCCTAGAGTAAAGAGGAAGAAAAACGGAATACCAACGGCAAATAATGTGGCTAATGAAGCAGCCCAAAGCGGTAAGCCAGAGGTGTTCATGATGATGTCGTAATCCAGAAACCAAAAGTCAAATATGCCTAGGGTGCTTACTGTAAATAAACCAATGATGAGACCTATTAATGTTGTGCCACCAATNATAATGAGTAAAACGCCTATAAATTTTATTATTATTTTAAATAGTCCNGCTATAACATCTCCAAGAGTATCAAAAAAAGATGAGGCGCTCGATTTTACTTTNTTTCCATAACTGCCATAGTCGGCATTTTTAACTTTGTCAGCCACGTTCTCATACCCTTCTTTAAACTTTTTTTCAATATTGGATATGTTTACGGGTTCTCCTTTCATTTTTAATCGGTCTGAAGTGGTTTCAGCNGCTGGTATTAAAATCCAAAGGAGTATGTATATGAGGACAGATACCCCTGAAAAAATTAGGACTACCCATATTAATCGCATCCAAAGTACTTCAATTCCGAAATAATGAGCAAGNCCAGAAGCTACACCACCAACAAANTTATCGTCGGTATCTCTAAAGAGCTGCTTGCTTGATGNTTTTCTTTTTTGNGCNTGTGGCTGGTCTTCAAATATNTCTTCGTCAATGGCATAGTCCTCGGGTTGTCCCATNACNGCAATTACCTCGTCCAATTCTTTTAGCGTGATAACCTGTTTTTGGTCATTTATTTTTTCAGAGAATAGTTCGGCAATACGCGCTTCTATATCTTTTATAATTTCATCTTGCCCTGTGGGATCTGAAAATGAATTTCTAATAGCCTCTAGATAACGGGTTAATTTACCATAAGCATTTTCATCTATATGAAAAAATATGCCTGCTAGATTTATATTAACTGTCTTATTCATTGTGTTGGTTTTTAGCGTGTTATTTTNNTTACGGCCTTCTGGAGGTTAGCCCAGGTATTGTCCAATTCGGTTAAAAAAAGCTTACCGGTTTCGGTGAGTGCATAATATTTTCTGGGCGGACCACCAGTTGATTCTTCCCATCGGTATATTAAAAGGCCGGCATTTTTTAGTCTTGTAAGCAAGGGGTAAACNGTTCCCTCAACTACAAGCATTTTAGCACCTTTAAGCGTTGAAAGTATGTCTGAAGTATATGCTTCTCCATCTTTTAAAATAGAGAGTATGCAATACTCCAACACGCCTTTTCGCATTTGTGCTTTTGTGTTTTCTATTTTCATGAGTTCGTTTTTTTAATTTGATTAAATGCCGTTCTACATAAATCACTACAGATGTTGTTTTGATGTTGAACTCCTATTTCTTCTGAATTTATGAGATAGTCTCTAAATTCGTTTGNCTTAGTATGAGCATCAANANTTTCAANAGGAGGTGATGAAGTCTCCTTTTCTTTTTCTTGCTCATTNGAGGGTAATATATTGAGTATTACCGCCATAAAAATACTGACTAAAGTGCTCATTTTTTGATTGATTATTGATTTATTTGTTCGTTTTGATTGATGATTTTATAAATGATATGCTTAATGGATAGTGGTACATTTTACCTTCTGATGCTTTTATTGCNGCTGATATAACACAGTATAATCCAAAAATAAAGAGGCNAAATCCTAGAAATCCAAATAGAATNAAAGGTCCACTAAAATCTAAAAATGAATTGAATGTATCAAAATGAANCCTATTTATATTGTNTTGAAAATGGTTAGAGCGCCATATTGNNTCACCCAAATTGAAAATAAAAAACGGAATGCACAACATGCCTAATGCAATACTGTATAATAACAAACTTAGTTGAAAGTTTACAGCTTGTCTTCCGTGATGCTCTATAAAAGCGTCTTCTTTTTTTGAGCTCCATACTATTAACGGTATGATAATATTTCCAAAAGGGAAAAAGTACTTTGAAAAGGCCGATAAATGTGTTAACATGGCCGTGTTTTTTTGATTTTTTGTTATGGTAGTATCCATTGCTTATTATATTCTTATGCAAAGATAAGTCTAAAAGATGGTACTTTGTTACGCNTAGTACTTAAATTTAACATTTAATTAACAAATTAAGATANAATAANATATTGAATATTAGTGGTTTGCTAGTGAATAATAAATAAAATATATTAACCATTAACCATTAACATTAACCATTAACCATTAACCATTTTCTAAATCANATTCACAATTTCACTACCTTAGAACTTATAATATTAAAGACACATGAAACTAAGTGCTAGAAAGCTCAATTTATTTTTATTTTTTAAAATGCCAGCTGCTTTTTTTTGCGGGGTAAGGGTGAAATCAATTANCGAACAGTTTTGTGTAACATCGGTAAAACACCGGTGGATCAATCAAAATCCTTTTAAATCGATGTATTGGGCTGTACAGGGTATGGCAGCCGAGTTANGTACTGGTGCTTTGGTGTCAAAATGCATAAGCGAAAGCGGCGCTAATATTTCGATGTTGGTTGCTAATAATAAAGGNAANTTTANCAANAAGGCNANNGGACGNATTNATTTTACCTGTAATGACGGTCATTTGTTGCGNGAAGTNNTAGCTAAGGTTATNGAAACAGATGAGGGGCAGACNCTTTGGATGACNTCTNTAGGNNTTGATGCCCAAGGNNNCCAGGTTTCTAAGTTTGAATTTGAATGGACCATAAAGTTGAGAAAATCAAAATAATATCGATTCCTCTATTTGTATACTCAATGGATTTAGGTTTTAGAGATTTTTGGTAAATTATTTTTTTCTTTTATCAAGGCTAAATTTTCTAGGATCCCGCATTGGGCGGGACGGTAGAAGATTTTAACGCCGAAAAAAGGAAAAGGAAGCAGCGAAAAAATCGAAAAGCTATATGTGTTGA
Organism: Flavobacteriaceae bacterium; assembly: GCA_016765375.1. Taxonomy (GTDB): domain Bacteria; phylum Bacteroidota; class Bacteroidia; order Flavobacteriales; family Flavobacteriaceae; genus NORP215. The sequence goes on from JAESQB010000209.1 coordinate 4,043, forward strand.
GTATAAATTGCAAAAGCCATATCAATAGTATTGCTACTTTGATATGGCTTTCTAAA
>JAESQB010000210.1 GCA_016765375.1 Flavobacteriaceae bacterium
CGATGACCATACCGATAAGTCATTTCAGAAAAATGTTTGAAAAGGAGTATATACTTCAATTTAACAGTGATGTCTCTACCTATAAAGAAGATGTTGCTTTAGACCAGAGCTCTGCCGGAGGTGGAAATATGAAAATAATGATTTTAGGTGCTGGTAATACATCGGCCAACGATGTGACCTATAAAAATGTTAAAGAAGGTAGTTATACAAACCGACGCGATATGCAGGGCAAATTGTGTTTGGTTCAAGACCAGCTTAAAAAACACGATTGGATACTCACCAAAGAAACCAAGAATATTGGGCAATATACCGTTTTTAAAGCCACCCGTATTGAGTCTGTTCCCCAAATCACGCGAGAAGGTGAAGTATTAAAAGATGTTACTTATACGGCGTGGTACACCCCACAAATACCTGTAAAAAACGGCCCAGCTGATTATTGGGGACTACCCGGTCTAATTTTAGAGGCTACTGATGGCACCTCGACTTTATTATGTACTAAAATTGTATTAAACCCTAAAGAAGGTGTGACCATTAAGGCCCCTAAAAAAGGGAAAAAGGTGAATCAAGCTAAATACGATAAAATCTCAAAAGAAAAACAAGAGGAAATGAGTGCACGTATGCAACAACACGGCCGTGGAAATCAATCAGGAGGCTTTATGATAAAAGGAGGTCACTAATAAAATGTTCTCAAGCCTTTTGAGGAGTGTTTGTTTTTAACAGGGTTTTAACTAAAACCCATTAAACATTAGTAATTTTTAGAAGTCAAACTGGGGTAATACAAATATCTTGTAAACCTAAAAACTTCTTATAATTATGAAAAACCTTATTCAAAAGGCTTTCTTAGTGCTCATGCTATTGTTCTTAAATGAAACGATAACAGCTCAAAACATTAGCGGAAAGGCTTATTACGAGTCTAAAACCACCATTGATACGGATTTTGGCGGCCGGCAAATGAGCGAACAAAGGCGGGCGCAAATTAAGGAACGTATGAAATCTGCCTTCGAAAAAACCTATGTTCTTAGTTTTAATAAAAGTCAATCACTTTATAAAGAAGAGGTTGCTTTAGACCCCAATACGGGGGCTGGAGGCCGGGGAAGATTCAGAATAATTTTTGGTGGTGCCGGTGGCGGTACACAATACAAGGATATTGTAAAGGCACAACTCATAGAAGAACGTGAACTTTTTGGAAAGCAATTTTTAATAAAAGATTCTTTGCCAGTATTAAAATGGAAATTAGAAAAAGAGAATAAACAAATTGGGCAGTACATCTGTTTTAAGGCCACGGCTATAAAACGTGTTGAAATCACCAATACCTTTAGATTTGGAAGACGAAATAATACCGAAAATAACCCTTCGGAAAAAAGCTCAGGGCAAGAAGAAACATCAAAGGAAATTATAGTGACCGCATGGTATACTCCACAAATACCTCTTGCTCATGGTCCAGGTGAATACGGGGGCTTATCAGGATTAATCTTAGAATTAAACGCCGATAGAACCACCATACTTTGTTCCAAAATTATAATAAATACCAAAGAAACCAAACCCATAAAAGAACTCACAAAAGGAAAAATTGTGAGTAGAAAAGCGTTTAACAAAATTGTCAATCAAAAAACCAAAGAAATGCAGGAACAATTCCAAAGACGAAGAGGTCGTGGTGATGGCGCATTCAGGCATTAATTTTTCTTAAAACTAAACCAATCATTAAGCTATTTAATAATCCTATGCGAGATCTTAAAGCTTTCGACATTGGAAATTTATGTACAGACGTTGCGCCGCAAGGTCTCCTCAATGCGACGCAGTACAGACGCTGCGACACAACGTCTCCACATTATGCCACAGTACAGACGTTGCGGCGCAACGTCTCTTAACACACATTAACATTGATTAACCAAAACTTATTAAAATCGTACTCACCTTTGTGCGGTAAATTAAAAAAAACCTTTACAATGCATTTAAAAATAATAACATTCCTTTTTTGCCTNGTAACTTCCACATTTATAGGGCAAACCATTAAAGTAACCGGAGTTGTAAAAGACAGTATAGGCGCCCTTGAATTGGCTAATATTATAGCCACGGTACAAGAAACCGGTGATGTAGAGAGCTATGCCATAACCAATAGTGATGGGAAATACCAACTGCACCTGCCTNCCAATAATACCTATAATTTAAAAGTGAGTTATTTGGGTTATAAAACTTTAGATATAACAATTACTCTAGGAGAAGATAAAACCACTTTAGAAAAATATTTTTTATTAGAACCTGATGCCAATCAATTGGATGGGGTCGAGCTGGTTTATGTAATGCCCGTTACCGTAAGAGGTGATACCATTGTGTATAATGCCGATTCGTTTTCTACAGGAAACGAACGCAAATTGGGTGACATCATGAAAAANCTGCCCGGAGTAGAGATTAATGAAAATGGGCGNATAGAGGTAGATGGAAAAGAAGTTNCAAAAGTGATGATTGAAGGNAAAGATTTTTTTGATGGCGATTCTAAATTAGCTGCTCAAAATATCCCTGCCGATGCCGTTGATAAAATTGAGGTNTTAAAAAACTTTAACGAGGTGAGCCAGATGCGAGGCCTTGGTAATGACAGCGATAATGTTGCTTTAAATATAAAACTTAAAGAAGGCAAGAAGAATTTTTGGTTTGGTGAAGTAACTGCCGGAGGTGGTTTTGGCGATGAAGATACAGGACGCTATTTGNCACATCCCAAGNTGTTTTACTACAGNCCTAAGTACAGCATAAACCTGATNACCGATTTTAATAATATTGGTGANGTNCCCTTTACCTTTAGAGACTATTTTAATTTTACCGGAGGCTTTAGAAATTTTACTAGAGGCACAGGGTTTAATATTTCTGATANCGACCTTGGTTTTGCTGTTGCNCAAAANGATCGGGCTTACGATATTGAAACNAATTTCTTTGCCGGAAATTTTAGTTATACGCCTTCAAAAAAATGGACTTTAAGTGGGTTTGGGATTTATTCGGATAACCAAACCGATTATATAAGNAANTCGTTTCGAGATTTTAACCTGACCAATTCAACCGANACCAATATAAGCACAACCAACCAGCGAAACCAGTTGGCCATGTTAAAATTGAGTGCGGTATTTAAACCCAATACTAATTTTCAGTTGGATTATGATGTGTTGATTAAAGGTTCTAAGCAAACCGAAAATGCCAACGCTTTATCTTCAACTACTGGATTTGACCTTAGTGGAAACCCNATAACAAGTAGTAATCTTATAANCGAAAATAAAGATAATGAGCCCTTCTCTATNAATCAAAANGTAAATGCCTATTATACTATAAACGAAAAAANTATACTTGCCGTAAAAGCACAGCATTTATTTAAAGAGGAAGATCCTTTTTATAGAGCGGCTCAAGATNTCATCCCTTTTAGAGGAATATTTACTCAAAATATAGTTGATGGTGGCGGTAATATTATAGGTCAAAATTTTGATCCTTTGTTAGACCAAAACCGTTTTGATGTGAATCAATCAAAAAATGTGAGATCTAATAAACTTGATTTTCANGCNGATCTTTACCGTATTCTCAATAAGAAAAGCAACCTAAATTTCACTTTTGGAGCAACTTTAAGCCGTCAGGATTTTGACTCTAATATTTTTCAGGTATTGGATGATAGTTCGATAAATAATTTTACNNCTCCNGAGTTTAACAACGATGTGAGGTTTGATTTTTCTGATTTTTACTTTGNACTNCATTATAAGTTTAAAACAGGAATTTTTACTTTTTCCCCAGGACTTTCAATTCATAATTACGATGTTAAAAGCAAGCAGTTAGGTAGTACTAGCAGTCAAAACGACTGGGCTTTATTGCCTGATTTTTATGCTCAAGTAGATATTAAAAACAGTGAAAACATTCGTTTTAACTATGGCATTACTTCTGAATATACCGATGTGAATAATTATGCTTCCGGTTTTGTGTTTAACAATTACAACCGCTTGTTTAGAGGAAACCGTAATTTAGAAAATGCGCTGTCTCAACGTTTTTCATTGCAATATTTCAATTTTAACTCTTTTAATTTTACTAACATACATGCTTCTTTAAGCTATAGCCGAAAAACCGATGCCATAAAAACCAGGGGTGATTTATCTAGCATCACACAGGTATCTACTAGGGTGAATTTAGACAGTAATTTTGCCGATGAAACCTTTTCTGGAAGAGCGAGCTTTAGTAAACGTTTTAGGAAACTTCAAGTTAAACTAGGTGCCAATCTAAGCCTTAGTAAGTTTAATAATATTTTTAATGAGCGCGTTACGGAGTCTGAAAGTTTAAATCAGAATTATACCACAAGTATTCGAAGTAATTTTAGAGAGGCTCCCAACTTTGAGCTAGGGTATCGCCTTAATATCAATACCTTTGATACCGGAAATGGCGAAACCTCTTATTTTACCAATACCCCTTATGTAAGTGTGGATATTAATTTCTTAAAGAATTTCACTCTTGTTGGACGTTGGGATTTCTATAACTATAACGATGATGACGACAGCACAAACCTTAAAAACACTTACGAATTTTTAGAGGCCACTCTTTATTATCAGAAAAAAGATTCGAATTGGGAATTCAGTATTCAAGGCTCAAACCTTTTGGATGTTGATAGCATCAATGAGAGTCAGTTTTTTGAAAGTTATAGCAGTTCATCTCAGTTTTTTGTGATGCCTAGAATTGTGATGTTTAGTATTAAATACGATTTGTAGAGGCTAGGTTTTATAACTTAGTAGGATATTGAGGTTATTTCTAATTTTGAGAAATGGCCTCATTCTCTATAAGGGTTTTTAGTTTAAATTGTGTTTCTCTCTCAAGAACCGCATTTATTTTTTGTAAAAGAGCAGCCGTTTCATAAGGTTTTTCAATGAGATCATTCATGCCTGAAGCCAGGGCTTTTTTTCTAGTATTTTTTTTGATGACAGCGGTATGCGCTATAATAGGAACATCGCTAAATCCTCGAATTATTTTTGTTAGCTCATAACCGTTTTTTTCTGGCATATTAATGTCCATTAAGATTAAATCTATCTGTTCTTCTGCCAGATTAACTAATAAAGTATCAAGGTCTTTTGCTGTAAAACCACAATAACCGTTCTTCTCTAATAGGCGTTTAGCTATAATTAAATTAAGTTTGTTATCATCAACTATTAAAACTTTGGTGGTACAGGGTAATGGCGCTATTTGTTGTTCAGAACAACAATCTTCCTGTTTTTTAAAACTTAAAGTAAAACTACTGCAATTGTTTTTCTCATTTTGTAAAATAGTTTTCGAGTTGTATAATTTTAACACGTTTTCAACTATATAAAGTCTAATTCCCGAAATGTTATTGAGACTGATCTTTTTTTCTATTTTTTGGTTTATTTTTTTTAATCCATCTCCACTTATTCTAAAAACATATCTTGGTAATTCTAAGGGATCATTAATTTGTTTTATACTAAGCTTGATTTCGTTTTTAGAATTCCTCAGTGCATTGTCTAATAAGTTATTTAGTATTTCGTGTAATTTATTAGAGTCTCCAATAAGCTTTTCACAGCGAAAATCCATATCATAGGAAATTGATTTTTTAGATTTCTTAGCCATAAATTTAAAACTACTAATAAGGTTTTGGGTAAGCTCTCTTAAATTAAAAAGCTCATCTTCAAGGCGTAGTTGTTTGTGCTGAATTCTATTTGCATTTAAAACATTATCAATTAAAAAGAGCAATTGCATACTAGATAACCTTAAGGATTCAATGTCCTCATTGTCAATAGATTCTTTGTTTGTCAACAATTCAGTAAGTCCTAACAAGGCATATAAGGGGGTTTTTAATTCATGAGAAACGGATGAAAATAAGCGAAATTTTTCTTCGGTATATTGTTTTATTAATTTTTTCTTTTTAATTAATAAGCTGTTTAATTTTTGATTTTTTTTATTAGTTTGGTGTAAAAAAAAAGTAAAAACGCAAAGGCTAAATAATAGAAAAATAAAAATCCCATTATAAATACTGCTTTTTTGCTCTAAGAATTTATCCTGTGAATTTTTAAGAAGGTTTTGCTCAAAAACCTGAGTTTCGATAGTAATAGGTTTTGCCCACAAAATTTTATTACTGACTATTTCCGATAGGTTATTAGGGTTATCAAATGAAGATAAACCTAAAAAAATTATCAATAATGTCAGACTATTTTTGATTTGGGGTGCAAAAATATGATGAAAAGGAGGTTTCACGGCAATAAATGTACTAAATTATTGTTTAA
>JAESQB010000211.1 GCA_016765375.1 Flavobacteriaceae bacterium
ATAGCCGAAGACCAAAATATAACTGTTGAAATAAGAAAAATATCGGTTGCCGAAATTGTTGAAGCCTCAAACAATGGAAGCTTAAAAGAAATTTTTGGTACAGGTACTGCTGCTGTAGTCACCCCTATTTCTAGCTTTGGTTATCAAGAAAATATCTATACCCTGCCTGATTTAGAAAACAGCTATGCGGCGTCTTTTAAAAAACAACTTATGCAAATTCAATACAATCTTTGTGAAGACAAATACGGTTGGCGTTATGGGGTAGAATAAATCTCAAAATGAATGGTGAATGATGAGTTATGAATGATAAGTTGAAATTATCTAAAAATCAAAATAGCTTAACTTTATATAATATTCTATTTAGAATTTAAAGTTTATTATTTGAAATTTGGAACTCGGAATTTGTTTTTTGGAATTTGAGATTTGTTTTTTAGAATCTTAAACACTTCATTATTCGATATTCAAAATTTTACTTCTCCAATATCTCCTTAATATTAGGCTTAAAGTAATTGGGCCCTTTCAACACTTTTCCATCTTCTCTGTATATGGGGTTGCCATCGGCGCCTAATTTACTCATATTACTGGATTGAATTTCATTAAAAACTTCCTCTATTATATCCTGCATTCCGTGCTCGATAATAGTACCACATAATATATATAACATATCACCCAAGGCATCTGCCACCTCAACCAAATCATTATTATTTGCGGCCTCAAGATATTCTTCGTTTTCTTCTTTCATTAAATTAAACCGCAATAAGTTTTTAGCAGTATCTAGTTTAGCGGTTGGTTTGTTTTCTATTCCCAATCCAAAAGCAGAATGAAATTCGTGAACGGCTGAAATTTTATTTTTCATTGATGGTATATATTATAAATTTAAGATTAGAAATATAGGGTTTTATTTTTCAAAAAAATGTGCCTTTTAAATTATAATCCTATTATTTTTGTAGTGTTAAAATTATGAAAACATGTTTAGTCCAGCGCAGTGGTATTTTGCTATAGGTTTTGCTATTTTANTTATTGGCATTATNACCTTAAGCTATAAAAAAGACAGNCTTTTACACAAAAAATACTANAAAGGATCACATTGGNTCCTTATAGGNTTTATTGTCTTTATTATTTTGTTATTCCTCTTNAAAAAGTGGTTAAAAGGCTGATTCTATTCAATATAGCCCATTTTTCTCATCCAGTCGTCATTATACATNTTGCCTACATATCGGCTTCCGTGATCGTGAAAAAGGATAACCACAACATCATCTTTAGTAAAATGTTCTTTTAGCTGCAACAAGCCTTTTATGGCCGCTCCGGCTGAATTTCCTAAAAACATGCCTTCTTTTCTAGCCAATAATCTGGTGTATACAGCAGCATCTTTATCAGTTACCTTGGTAAAACCGTCAATTAAACTAAAATCTACATTTTCAGGAAGAATATCCTCACCAATACCCTCGGTAACATAAGGATATATTTCATTCTCATCAAAGATGCCGGTTTCATGATATTTTTTAAAAACACTTCCATAGGTATCAATACCCCAAATTTTTATATTAGGATTTTTCTCTTTTAGATATTTTCCAACGCCTGAAATTGTGCCTCCGGTACCTACACCCACTACAAAATGAGTNATCTTACCATCGGTTTGTTTCCAAATTTCCGGGGCAGTACTCTCATAATGCGCTCTGGCATTACTTGGGTTATCATATTGGTTTACATACCAACTGTTAGGNGTTTCTTCGGCCAGNCGCTTTGANGTAGAATAATACGATCTGGGATCATCGGGNGCAACATCAGTAGGGCAAACATGCACTTCGCTTCCCATGGCTTTAAGGATGTCCATCTTTTCCTTAGATTGTTTATCACTTATAACGCAAACCATTTTATAGCCTTTTATAATAGCCACTAANGCCAATCCCATGCCGGTATTGCCGGAGGTGCCTTCAATTATAGTNCCTCCTGGNTTTAGACGTCCATCGGCTTCGGCATCTTCAATCATTTTTAAAGCCATGCGGTCTTTAACTGAATTCCCAGGATTAAATGTTTCGTATTTCGCCAAAACCAAAGCTGGTATGTCTTTAGTTAATTCGTTTATTTTTACTAAAGGTGTATTTCCAATAGTGCCTAATATGTTTTCTGCGTATTCCATGTTTATTTTTCTGCTGCCAAAAATAACAAAAAGATATAGAAAAAAGAATGATGANAGATTCTTTTAAATACTAAGCCTTTTATACAAAATTAATCATTAAATNACTCAAAACGAATAGCTTTTACAGGAGATATTTTTGAAATAATAAACGANGGTATTAACAGCATAAACANGCACAAGACCAAGGTGCCAAAATTTAANGCCAATACGTGCAAGATATTNATATGAACAGGNATTTCGGTAACGTAATACACTTCGGGATTTAAGGGGAATATTTTAAATATTTTTTGAATTAANAAGCCTCCAATGCCTATGACATTTCCCCAAAACAAGCCNACTGTTATTAAATACATGGCGTTATACANAAATATTTTTTGAATNCTTTTATTACTACTNCCCATNGCTTTTAATATNCCTATCATNTGAGTNCGCTCTAANATAAGNACCAAAAGNGCGGTAATCATATTAATGCCTGATACCAANATCATGATACCAATAATAAGGGCTATATTAAAATCNAAAAGNTCTAGCCAGTCAAAAATAGAGATGTATTTATCGCGAATGGTNTGGGTATCTAAAAACGAACTCGTTGATTCAAAAACAGCTTTACCAATTTCTTGAACCTTATTAAAATCGTCTACNAAAATTTCAAAATTTCCAACCTCATCAGGCTTCCATTTATTAAGGCGTTGTATGTGTCTGATATCGGCAATAGCAAATTGACTATCAAACTCTTGAAAGCCGCTATTGTAAATTCCAACCAAATCAAAACCTCTGCTTTTAGGAGGCNTGCTCGTGTCTTTACTTAAAAAATACACGACCACTTTATCACCCAATTTAAAGCCCAAACGATTCACTATATGGCTGGACAAAAGCATTTCCCCATTTAAATCACCACTAAAATCGGGCAACCTACCGGCTATTAAGAATTCATTAAACGACGACCATTTATAGTTGTCATCAACGCCTTTTAAAACAATACCTTCAAAATCGTTTGGGGTTCTGATAATCCCCCCTTTTACAGCCGAAACCTGTATGTGATTTATACCCTCTACCGTTTTAAATTCGGGATAAAAATCTTGATTTTTTGAAATGGGATTCTGAGAGTCGTTAGAGAAATTGGTGTCGAAATTCGAAATAATAATATCGCCGTTAAAGGCAGAAACTTTTTCTTTAATTTTTTTTTGAAGACCAACCCCCGTGGCTACGGCTATAAGCATCATAATAAGCCCAAAGGCAATTGCGACAATGGCAATTTTTATAATTGGGGCAGATATACTACTTTTATAATCCTTGGCTTTTGTGATTCGCCGGGCGATAAAAAATTCGAAATTCACCTTCTTGATTTATGCGTGTAAAGTTATTCAAAAGTACAGTTTTATTATTGTTATTATTCTGTTTTTCCTGTAGAAGTCAGACTCATGAGAAAGGCAACTTGATAAAGGCAGAACAACACCAAGCCCAACTTCGTGTTGGTGCTAATCAAACCGAAATTTATTTCCCCCTATTAAAAGGAAAACATATAGGTATCGTTGCCAATCAGACCTCTGTAATTTTTAAAGCCGATA
>JAESQB010000212.1 GCA_016765375.1 Flavobacteriaceae bacterium
GAAAATAGCACTAAAAAGGCTAGAAGTAAAGATGTTATATTTTTAATTAATGCTTTCACTTGTCCCACAAAAGTACTAAAAAAGAAATAAACGCTAAGAGATTAACTATATTTAATAATCTAAGCTAGTAGTGACCTCATCTTGAATATTTTAATATTTAACTACTTTAAAAGTTTTAATACCCCTTTGGGTTTGAACTTTAAAGAAGTACAAACCAGAGTTTTGCTCAAATGGGATTCGTATTCTTGAAGTATCTCGAAATTCTTTGTGCATAAGAATTTGCCCCTTACTATTTACCAGATCTACTCTAATAAATTGAAACATACGCTTCAAATTAATCTCTACATAATCTAGCATAGGATTTGGATATAGTGAAAAGACTAAAACGTGAAATAATAACTAAAACTTTCCCAATTATTATACGAAACACAAAAAAAACACGATTAAACGTTAATTATTTGATCCTAATATTTAATTTTTTGTGATTTTTTATTAAAATAGAAGATTAACCCTTACTTAAACTTTGAAAATAAAATTTGGGTTTGAAAATTAATTATACAAACTAATCTATTTATTTTTAGTGCAATACAACTTAATACGATTGTGTTTTGCAGCGTTATTTAAGTAGGCCTATTTTTAAAAAAGAAAATTTTAAAAGAATAATATGATATAAGACAGGTAGGTCTCTAAATGAAGTATTTTATAAAACAGAATGTTTCATTATTTTTTAAACCCAAATTATGCATTAGAAAATTTATAATCCATTTTGGATTAAAAAAGAAAATAGGCCTAAGCCTATTTTCAATTCAGTATATTAAACCGTTTTATTTTTTCACTAAAATAAATTGGCTTCGTCTGTTTTTTTGGTGCTCAGCTTTAGAACATTTTACACCGTTTGAACGATGATTAACCAACTGAGTTTCTCCATAACCTCTTCCAGTAAGTCGGTTTGAAGCAATACCACCAATTTCTACTATGTATTTTATTGTAGCTTTATTTCGGCGTTGGGAGAGCGCTATATTATACGCATCATTGGCTCTACTATCGGTATGTGAACGCACATCTATATTTATGCTTGGATTTAGTTCAAGAAAGGCTATGACCTTTTGTAATTCAACTTCGGCGTCTGGGCGTATAAATGATTTATCTAAGTCAAAATAAATGGGTTCTAAAGGTATCTCTTTAATAATCCTGTTTTGTAGAAAAATAGTTTTATCAAGTTTGGCATTTATTTTATCGGGAGCAGTAAAGCTTATTTCATTTGAATCATATCTCATTCTATGGGCTCTAATGGTATAATCACCCGAACATTTTATTGTGCCAAAATCAAATACGCCTGTGTGTGATGCTACTTGCTCACTAATAAGATTATTATCTTTATCCCTCAACTCAACCAAAGCATTTCCAATAGGCTCTTCAGTTTTTTTATCTCTTACAATGCCGGTTAAAGATTGTTCACACTCCAGTTCTATAAAACTATAAATATCATCGGCACCAATAACACCTTCGCGATTGGATGCAAAATAACCTGTTTTTTTATCGATATCTATAATAAAGGTAAAATCGTCTGCCGAACTATTAATAGGTTCTCCAAAAATAAACTCTTGGCCAAAACTACCATCTTCTTCTGCTTGAATCATAAAAATATCAAGACCGCCAAGACCAACATGCCCATCTGATGAATAATACAGGTTTCCTTTAGCATCAATAAAAGGAAAGGTTTCTCGGCCTTCGGTGTTTATAGTGCTATCTAAATTTTCAGGCGTACCAAAACCATCACCCTCTATAGCTACCTTATACAAATCTGAAAGGCCTTTGCCTCCTGGCATGTCCGAAGCAAAATACAAGGTCTTGCCATCGGGGCTCAATGCGGGATGGGCTACAGAATACTCATTGCTGTTAAAAGGTAATTCTTCGGCCTCAGACCAGCTGTTGCCTATGAGTTTTGAACGGTACAATTTTAATAAATTGGTGCCTTTTTTATCTTTTCGGTATCTGTTTTTGGTATAGTTATTTCTTGTAAAATAAAGGGTTTTTCCATCTTTAGTCACTACTGCTGTCGATTCGTGAAATTTAGAATTAACCGAAGTGAACATTCCGGTTTCAGCACCTGTCCTCCTTGAAGTCATGACCGAATATAAATCGTAATAGGGCAAATTGTCCCATTGATGAATCTTACCTGAAGTATTGCCATCGGGTTTGTTTGATGCATAAATAATACCCTCATTATAAAAAGCTGGAGCAAATTCAGAATAAGCGGTATTAACGCCGCTTATTTCAGACAATTTATAAAGACCTGATTTTTCAGATATTAAATCGAGATAATTTTTTGTATTCTTATGAAGTATTCCTCTATAGTCATCGCCTTTTGCCTTTATAAAGCGTTCCATGATAATATCGGCTTCTTCGTAATCTTCCAGACGCTTTAGAGTTTGGGCATATCTAAAAAAATATTCAGGGGCAATGACCTGTCCATAATCTGAAACTAATCTTTTATACCACTGAGAGGCACTTTTTAAGTCTCCGGTAAAATAATAAGAGTCACCAAGCTTTTGATATATTTCAGCAGAACTATATCCCTTTCCTACCACTCTTAAGTAAATGGCTCTAGAATCTATATAGGCATAGTATTCAAAATCTTCATCNGCTTGTTTAATATTTCCTTTTTGAGAAAAAACCTGNGCGGTACCCAAAAATAAAAATAAAACCAGAGGTGCTAAATATTTCATCGATTTCAATTTCATAATTCTTTAAATTATTAAAAAAATCTCGGACTTATCATTCGACGTCTTGAAGAAATATCAAAGCGAAGAAAGACTTCATAAGTCCCGTCATTAAATTCTTTTAATTCTGTTGTTTCTCTATCGTATGCAAAACCTATCATCAAACTGTCACTAATTTGAAAGCCAGCAAGCGCACTTAAGGCTGCATCCCATCTGTAGGCTGCTCCTAGGGTTAATTTTTCGTTAAACAAAAAATTAGCCGAAATATCAACCTGTAATGGTGCACCTGTCACCCACTTAACAAGTGCTGCAGGTTTAAATTTAAGGTTGTTATTCAAATTAAACACATAACCTGTTATTAGATTATAATGCAAACGTTCTTCGGCAGTTACTGAGTTAAAGCTATTATCGCTAATGCCAGAATCGTCAAAATGTTTGGTCGTTAATATATTAGGCACACTAAATCCTAAGTAAAAATTACTGGAATAATAATATACCCCGGCACCAATTTGTGGTGAAAATTTTTTGTCGATGTTAAAGGTAGAGAATATATCGTCTTTATCAAAAGGGCCTGTATTAGCTCGTGAAGGATCTATATCTAAAAGATGACCCCCAGCCTTTAAGCCAAATGCCAATTGCCCGTCTACAGAGAGGTTAATTTTATAACTAAAGTTAATATCGAAATAGGTTTCGTTTGAAATAAATATTTCGTCATTAATAATATTAAATCCTAATCCTATTTTTTCACCTATAGGAGCGTGTATTGAAAAAGTTTGGGTTTCTGGAGCGCCATCCAAACCTACCCATTGGTTTCTGTAAAGCCCTAAAATACTTATCCCTTCTCTTGAACCCGCGTAGGCTGGATTAATACTCAAGGTATTATACATATACTGGGTGTATTGTGAATCTTGTTGAGACCAACTCATTTGAGTGTTAAAGCACAAGATAACACCTATTAATAAAGCCATGTAATTGCCTCTCATAAGTTTAGTTTTTAAATTCTTTTTTAAAAAAATATTGAGATTCATAATATATTTTTTTATCTCGTGATATAAAGTGGTCCAGACTGTCGTATGCTCAGGCCTTCACCATTTATATAATTAACAATGAAAAAATAAGTGCCTACTGGCAGCATGTCCTCCTCTTTTATAGTTTGACGTCCTTCTGACATTCCTCTAAAAACATTATTGCCGCCATAACCCCTAGTTTCATAAACCAATACACCCCAACGGTTGTATATTTCGACATTATTATCTGGGAAGGCTTCGATATTTACAATTTTAAAAAATTCATTTTTACTATCGCCGTTTGGCGACATGATATCATGAATTATGATATTTAACCCTGGACACTTAAATTCTTTATTAAAAGCAACGACATCAAAACCGGGTTCTCTACTTGCAGGATTAAAATCACAAGGATCTAATGCATCGGTATTATCTTTGCTTACTTCATTAATATTGAGGACCCCATCGCCATCACAATCAAAATTTCGCCATTCTAAAGTCGTGATGTCAGGATCTATATTACTCTGTACGAATTCACAAAAAATCATAACGTCGGTACCATCATCTTGTTCTTGTTGGTTACGTACGCCGTCACCATCACAATCTAAAGCATTCCACTCATCACTTGGAGGATTTGAAGAAAACTGTTGGCTATCAACAATCAGGTCGCATTCAATCAATGGGTCGGTAGCATCTTCTACTTCTAATCCATTATCCACACCATCGCCATCACAATCTGTTTGTTCCCATTCATCTGAAGGTGTTACGGTTTGGCTTTCTAATACAAAATCACATAAATCTAAAGGATCGGTCATGTCGCCCACAACTTCATCAATATTAATGACACCATCACCGTCACAATCTGTCTCTTTCCAAACAGTAGTAGTTCTGCTTAGGTCTTGACTGCCTGGATTATAACTACACAAATACGTGGGGTCTGTACTATCTATTATTTCTTGGCCATTGGTTACTCCATCACCATCACAATCTTTATCATTCCAAAGGTCTGCAGAAACAAGTACTTCAACATCCCCACAACCTTCTAAGCTTAAGGTTAAAATAACATCAGTTCCAACTGGTACGCCTTCAACAAGTCCATCACTAACTTGTCCAACACTTGCGCTAACAACAGCGCCTTGTGTAGCAATAAAATTAACCGCGTAAGTGCTATCTGTACTTAATTCACAATTTACACCACCTATGGTTAAATTTAGATCGCAGGTGTTACAAGATTCTGGACTCTCTACATATATTGAGATTTCGCAAGGAACACCATTATTATTCTTTGCAGTAACGGTCATATCGGTTCCAATAATTCCTGTTATAGTACCATCTTCATTATCAACACCACCTATTACCTCTAGGGTTGACTCAGCGTCTTTGGTATAACTCACGGTATAGGTATTTGTTCCTCCACCATCGCAAATACCAAATCCAACTACTAGAGTAGGACATGGTGGTTCACAAACTGATGGGCCTATTACCGTTAAATTAGTGACAGAAGGACAATTCTCATCGGCACTGGTTGAGGTAATTGTAACATTGGTTCCTAGAGGGATGCCTGTAATTATATTATTTACGGCATCAACTGTACCAGCAGTAGTGGTGACAACACCATTACTAATATATTTCACACTATAAGCATCTTCTTCACAATCTATTTGGCCTACACTTAAAATAGGTTTCGGGCATAAGGGGGTGCAATTAGGTGCAGTCACTTCAACTAAAGTATCTTCACAACCCTCTACCCTTATGGTAATTATTATATTTAAACCACTAGGGATGTTTGTTATAATATTATTACCTACAATACCCGCACTAGAAGTTACAGTTGCTCCTGAAATTGCACTAAAACTAACTTCATAGGTAAACTGTTCATTGTTTTCTGTACAATTTGCACCGCCTATACTAATAGGAGGAATTTCGCAAAGCACTTCACATTCATTAGCACTTGGACTTGTTATGTTTATTTCTGAAACACATAAATCATTTGCGGCTTTAATACTTATATCGGCACCAATAGTTCCCGTTATAGTGCCATCACCATTATCAGTTCCATTTGTTATCGTAAGTATAGCTCCGGTAGTTTCGGTATATTTTACGGTGTATGTATTTGTTGACGGCCCATCGCACTTAGGATTACCTACCATTAAATTAGGTGTCTCACATTCGGTAGGGCATTCTGCCAACCCTGTTACTAGCATACTAGTAGTACAACCGCTTGTACTGGTTGAAGTAATAGTTATGTTGATTCCTAAAGGTATGTCTGTTATTATATTGTTTCCGGCATCAACCGTACCGGCAGTAGAACTTACGGCACCATTGCTTATATAATTGACACTGTAGGTTGTTTCATTACAATCTAACTGGCCTATACTTAATATGGGAAATCTTTTATTGCTAATTACCTCTACCTGAATTACAGCCGTACAGTCTTTTAAATCACTTACCGTTAAGGTATAGGTATCGGCTATTGTAACCTCTAGGGTTAATGGGTTTGAATCTGGATCTTGATCACTTACCAGATCACCATTACTATTCGTCCAAGTATAAGTATAATCAGAATCAGTAGAAACAGTACCTCCTGTGGCTTTAATAACAGTAATTAATCCGGGACTTTCACAGGTTATAGGCGTAACGCTATCTAAAATAACATCTAAATATAATTCAGATTCTTTTACTTCAAACACTTCTATTAAGGCACAACCATTACTATCGGTTAAAGTAAGCTCGTAAATACCAGCCGACAAACCACTTATTGTTGCCGAAGTTTCCCCAGTAAGAATCTCATCCCCTTTCTTCCAAAGGTATTGGTATGCTGGTGTACCACCAGTTGCAGTTACTTCTATCGATCCGGTTGACTCTCCTTTACAAGATACGTCTTCTATATTAATAGAACTCAAGCTTAAACCAAATTCAGGCTCTTCGATCACAAAAGTTTCTACAAGTTCACAACCTTTACTATCGGTAACGGTAAGCTCATAGTCGCCTGCAGATAAACCACTTATTGATGCTGAAGTTTCATTTGTAAGAATTATATTATCTTTTTTCCAAAGGTATTGGTATACTGGTGTGCCACCACTAACGGTTACTTCTATGGAACCTGTTGGAGCGCCTTTACAAGGTATATGTACAATATTTGTAGACGTAAGA
Source organism: Flavobacteriaceae bacterium (assembly GCA_016765375.1). Classification (GTDB taxonomy): domain Bacteria; phylum Bacteroidota; class Bacteroidia; order Flavobacteriales; family Flavobacteriaceae; genus NORP215. Next base: position 6,884 of record JAESQB010000212.1, read on the forward strand.
CTTAAACTATTTTCAGGTTCTTCTATCTCAAAGGTTCTAATAAGACTACATCCTGTACTATCAATAACGATAAGCACATATTCACCAGCAGATAACCCACTTATTGATGCTGAAGTTTCATCTGTAA
>JAESQB010000024.1 GCA_016765375.1 Flavobacteriaceae bacterium
TAAATACCCTTTGAAGCGCTATAGCCGGAACGACAATAGCCAAAATTTTAAACAGAAATACAAAGTCTAAACTCCCAAAAGTTATCTCGCTAAAATAAGAAGCGCCAAAAAACAAGGATAAGGATGTAAACAAACAAGCCACAAATACAAAGACAAAAGCGGTTGAAAACACCTTCTGAAGTTCCTTATGATCTTCTTTGTGTTCAGAAACATATTTAACAATACCATTAAAAATCCCTAAAGTAGAAAAGGACATAAGCATGGCCATGACACTGCGTAAATTACCAATTTTAGCAATGCCGCTAGGACCTACTAATTGTGCCAAAAGACGTTGTATCACTAAGGATATCAACAATCTCACAACGACTACCGCAGAATTTAAAGAGGTCATCTTTAAGAGTAAATTGTTTTTTATAAAAGCGGGTATTTTCATTTAATAACTATTAATAACACGTATTATATTTTGCATTTCATGGTTTGTCATTACCGGACTCATAGGAAGGCTTAAAACTTCCCGATGAATTTTTTCGGTAATAGGCAATGCTCCATATTGAATATTTGACAAAGCCTTTTGTTTATGGGGAGGTATGGGGTAATGAATTTGCGTTTCTATAGCATGGGTCTTTAAATGTTGTATAAAAGCATCTCTATNGGCAACACGNACNACATACAAATGATACACATGCGTTTTTAAATCACCAGATAAAGGTAGNNTAATTTTAGAATTTAAAATNCCNNTATTATAAGTCTCGGCAATTTCTATGCGNCGTTTATTATCGGNGTCCAAGTGTTTTAATTTCACNCTTAAAAANNCCGCCTGTAGGGCATCTAACCTAGAATTAACACCTATACNATCGAAAGTGTNTTTTTTAAGACTGCCATAATTCCCCAATTGTGCAACCNTTTTAGCCAATATTGCATCGTTGGTACATACCGCACCGCCATCGCCTAAGGCGCCTAAATTTTTTGTAGGATAAAAACTAAAGGNCGCAGCATTACTTAAGTTGCCACTTTTTTTACCCGAAGGCGAAACCGCACCATGGGCTTGAGCCGCATCTTCTAATAACAATACATTATGTTTTTCTGCCAGTTGTTGTAATGCACTCATATCGGCGATTTGCCCGTATAAATGCACAGCGATAATGGCTTTAGTTTTTGGGCTAATAACAGCTTCAACTTTTGAGACATCAATAGTATANGTNTCCAAANNAGGTTCTACCAAAACAGGTATNAGTTCAGCATTAATTACCGAAATAATNGNCGCNATAAANGTATTGGCNGGAACAATAACTTCATCACCCTTGTTTAATTTTCCTAATGCTATATAGCTNTTTAAAATAAGGCTTAAGGCATCCAAGCCATTTCCAGTACCTATACAATAATCAGTGCCACAATAAGCCGCGAATTCTTTTTCAAATTGAGAAACAAAATCGCCTTTTATNAATTGGCNTTTATCTAAAANGGCATCCAAAGCCCNATGGAAGTCGGTTTTAAAGCGTTGATTGATTTTGTTTATATCTAAAAAAGGAATCATATAAAAACCGAATTTAAGAGTCTGTGATTTGCTGTATTCACTTCATAAAATTGATATGCCGTGCTACGTGCTCCAAAGCTTTCTTTCCAATACAGCAAGCCTTCATTTAAATGCAAACCATGATTTTCGTTGGAAATTCCAAAATCAAAATAAGCCTTATCGGCATATTTTTCACCAATTAAATCATTCAATAAAAAATCTAAACTGCCCAATTGTTGCNNCTCNTTATTGGCCGATATNTATTGTAAATGGGCAACCGTTTGGGTTTCAAACAAAGTGGTTCCTGCTACGATCACATTATCTTTATAAACATTAAACTGTTTGATATTTTCCGGAAAACGTTTTGCCAATAGGACTATTTCAGAAGCCGAATGCACGGGTTTAACACCGTGTTTTTCCTTTAAATTAGGAATCAATAGCGTATCCCAAAAGGGTTTAAAAACAGCCTCTTCCCGAATTTCCAGTTTTTGTTGTTGGGCTTTTTTNATNCCTTCNATTCTATTGCCTTGTATTTTTATGGCCTCGGGCAGAAAAATGGTTGAAGACAGATCACAACGACTCNGTTCAGCCTTAACTAAAAANAANAGATAGTCTATTTCGTCACTAGGCTGTTTATGATAAATTTTGGGTAGTAATTTTAATTGAAGTCGGTCTATACCTTGAGCTTCCAAAAATTCGAGTAGGCATTTAAAAACATCAAAAGCTTCTTTAAATTTCAGGGTTGTCCCCAAAACCAAACCGCCATAGGTAAGACCTTGGTGTGAATAAAGCATGCCGTCTTTAATATTAGCCGGAAGTACGGCCACTACTTTATTATCTTTAAATATCAATAACGAATGATCTTTAAATCGATCGCTGTGATAGTCCATAAAGTCTCTATGAAATAAAAAGGTTGCATTCTTAGCAGAAGCTATAAAGTTATTCCAAGTCGTAGCCAGTTGGGCTTGATATTTTACGATAGTATAGGTGCTCAAACAAAAGAGGTATTGCGAGCTGTAATTTACTGTTTTTTATTGAAAAATAAATAATAGAAATTAATACATATAATGAGAATGTTGGTAATGACCACAGGCCAGGCAATTTGTAGCATAAAACCATAGAGCACCCAAACAGCACAACCTATACCATTTACAATTCGAAGTGTCTTCATCTCCTTCATCATAAATGAGATCAAGAGGGTAATCATCGCTAAATACCCTACAAGCTCTGTCATGGTCATGCCTAAAATCTCCATATTTATACTATTTTATTGCGCTTGCGCTCTACTTCTTTTAAATAAACTTTTCTCAGACGTAAATGGCTTGGTGTTACCTCAACATATTCATCTTTCTGTATGTATTCTAAAGCTTCTTCCAATGAAAATTTAATGGCTGGAACGATACGCGCTTTATCATCGGCACCCGAACTACGTACATTACTCAATTTCTTGGTTTTGGTAACATTTACCGTCATATCATCACTACGAGAATTCTCACCAATAACCTGGCCTTCGTAAATGGCTTCGCCTGGGTTTACAAAAAATTTACCCCTATCCTGAAGTTTATCGATAGAGTATGGTATTGCTGAACCATTTTCCATAGAGACTAAAGAGCCATTTTGACGCTCCGGAATACCACCTCTTAAGGGTTGATATTCTTTAAAACGGTGGGTCATAATGGCCTCACCTGCCGTAGCGGTAAGCAATTGGTTTCTCATACCAATAATACCACGTGATGGTATTATAAATTCGCATATCATGCGGTCGCCTTTTGTTTCCATACTCAAAAGATCCCCTTTGCGTAGGGTTACCATTTCAACGGCTTTACCGGAAACATTTTCAGGAAGATCAATGGTTAATTCTTCTACGGGCTCACATTTTACACCATCAACTTCTTTTATAATTACCTGAGGTTGCCCTATCTGTAACTCATAGCCTTCGCGACGCATGGTTTCTATCAAAACCGAAAGGTGCAACACCCCACGACCAAATACCAAAATATCTGTTCGTGACCGTTCTTATCCTTCAGATGAAGCTGCCCGGAGTCATGATTAACATCTGCTACTGTCCACAGACTATCCCTTTTGATTTTCAGGCTGGGTACAGCACGGTGAAAGCGTATTTTATCACCCATGTTGTAAGTTGCCACATACCGGTTTTCCTCACGGGTCAGGTGGCGGTTTACAAGAATGGGCTGCGATATTTCCGGTCCGGTTATTTTTCCCTCACTTTTAAGTTGACTGCGGATGCCCTGATTGATTTCTTTACGAATACGGTTGCTCGCGGCAACAACAAGGGTATTCTCACGCACGTCCTCACTTTTTGTCGTCCAGAGATCAACTACCACTTCTGAAATCGACGGACCTTTATCTGGCCCATC
>JAESQB010000213.1 GCA_016765375.1 Flavobacteriaceae bacterium
GCGCAAAAACTAAGGCTGCCATAATTGAGGCATAAACAATTGCTATTTTTATACATTCTTTAACCCGTTGAAATTGTTTTGCCCCATAGTTATATCCTGCAATCGGCAAGAAGCCTTGAGTAACTCCTAAAACCGGGAATAAGGCAAACATGAGAATTCTAGCTATAATTCCAAAAGCCGCCACCGATGCCTCTCCGCCGAGCTCAAAAAGAATATTGTTCATAATTAAATAGGTTACACTCACTACCGCTTGTCTTGATAGCGTAACAAAACCTAAGGCTCCCATTTCTTTTAAAATAGAAGGGTTCAACTTAAAATGCAAAAGCCTTGGTTTGAGCTCTGTGTTTTTAGATAGAAAAAACCACANCACNTANGCAAAACATAAAAAATACGATCCCGTAGTAGCCCANGCNGCNCCGGTCATACCCATATCCATAAGGTTTATAAAAATATAATCCATTAAGAGGTTGCCAACAGAAGGGATGATCATGGCAATCATNGCAAACTTTGCCTTGCCTTCGGCACGAATNACCGTATTNCCCATCATACATAAGGCAAGTAACGGAATACCATAAAGTATGATCTGATAATAAATTTTTGCAGGTTCAAAAATAGCACCTTTGCCCCCAAAGGCTGGTATTAAATCATCTACATATGCCAATCCAAAAACCACTAAGCTTATACTTAAAAGTAAAGTGATCCCGATTTGGTTTCCAAAAGTATGAAGNGCCTGGTTTTTNTTATTAGCACCCAAAGCTCTGGAAATAATNGAAGAGCCTCCTATACCAATAGCCATTCCCAAGGCTGCAATAAAAAATGAAATGGGNAGNACNACATTAATNGCNGCTATTGCGATNGAACCAATCCAATTNCCNACAAAAATGGTATCCACNACAATATTNAGNGACATNACTAAAATTCCTATNGANGCTGGAAGTGCTTGCTTTATAAGNAGTTTCCCAATNGGCTCATGCCCTAATATNCCCGAGCTTGTGCTTATCACTTATAAAACAATTTTATCTGAAGCTTGTGTTTGCCAGGTTTTTATCCAATCCGACAACAAGCCAGCCCAATCCTCCCGGTCATTAATACAAGGGATGGTCGTGAATTTATCCCCTCCTATTTCCTTAAACAAATCGGCACCTTCCATGGCAATTTCTTCNAGGGTTTCTAAACAATCGCTCACAAAGGCCGGGGTAATAACAGCTAGTTTTTTTAAACCATTTAAAGCAAATTTTTCAATGGTTCTATCGGTATAAGGTTGTAACCAGGCGTCAAATCCCAANCGTGATTGAAAGGANGTAGAATAAGTGCCTTTTTTAAGGCCTAAATTTTCAGCTACCAAACGTGTGGTTTCAAAACANTGGTGNCGNTAACAAAAATTATGCGCCGGAGATTTNCTNATACAACAATCGTTGTTTATGCTACAATGGCTTTTGGTAATATCACTTTTTCTGATATGACGCTCGGGAAGTCCATGATAGCTAAACAAAAGATGTTCGTAATCTTCTTCCTTATAATGTTCTGAAATGACCTTTGAAAGAATGTTGATATAGTCGGTATTATTATAAAAAGCCGGAAGAGAATCTATTTTAAGTTCAGGGAAAAACTTTGCTTTTAGTTCTTGGGTTTTAACCAAAATAGNTTCNGTAGTNGCCATNGCAAATTGTGGATACAAGGGCATTAAAAAAACTTCGGTTACACCTTTATCCACTAACTCTTGCAAACCGTCTTTTAAGGAAGGCTTTCCATAACGCATGGCCAAAGCAACAGGAATATCAACTTGAGACTGTACTTTTTTATGCAAACGCTCAGAAAAAACAATTAAGGGAGAACCCTTTTCGGTCCATATTTTTTTATACGCAGCAGCCGATTGCTTGGGCCGCGTATTCAGTATAATACCTTTTACCAATAAGGCACGAAATACATATGGAACATCAATNACCCGCGAATCCATTAAAAACTCATTTAAATAAGCTTTAACATCTTTCGGATTTGTACTTTTTGGAGAACCTAAATTTACGAGCAAAACGCCTTTCATGAGTCTTTTTTATTGTTTTAGTCGCGCCTGTGGTGGGATTGATAATTAAAAAACAATTCACTTGAGCGGTTAATCATATCGCTTTTATGTATCAATTTAAAAGCGGGGACAAAAGTACAATTAAAGGCTTAATTTGTTGAGTTTGAAATATACTTTTTAGGCGTAGTCCCAAACTTCTTCTTAAAGGCTGCAATAAAATGACTGGCCGTACTATACCCTACTTTTAAACCCACTTCATTGACATTGTGTTTTCCTTCTTCTAAAAGCTTTCGGGAATAATCCAATTTATACTCCAATAAAAACCCAAATACCGTATCCCCATAAATCTCCTTAAAACCTGCCTTAAGTTTTTTTAGACTTAGGTCAATTTCATTAGCCAATTCATGTAAACTTGGAGGTTCAGCCATTCTTGAAATAATAATGTCTTTAGCCATTTTAAGTTTCAATACATTTTTTTCATCCACCAGAAAAGGACATTGTTCTATGTTGGCATCTGGGGTTTTATTAAAATACAAACTCAACAATTCAAAAGCCTTACCTTTTAAATAAAGGGCTTTTATTGAAGGGTGAAGGTTGTAATTTAATATTTGATTTAAAACCACGGCCACACTAGGACTCATAGAACGGGTATCGTAATATTTCTTGTCCTTATTGTCATCGGTTAAAAAATCAATATAATTTGCCTCAGTAGAAAACAAGGAATGAAATTTTTTTATGGAAATTAATATGGAAACCAACCAAGAATTAGCATGTAATTCAAAATCGATAGGAAGGTCGCGTTGCGGGTTGTATAATAAAAGACTGTGCTCATCTAAAACATCAACTTTATACTTGCCCTCATTAAAATTAAATTTTGCCCCTCCTTTTACACAGAAATGAAACTGAATATAGGAGTTGTCAATTTTTCTAGTAAAATGCTTATTTTCAGAACTTTCGTTTTTAACTTTTAACACAAAAAAACCATCTTCAATATTGACTTCTTCTAAAGCACCTTTAGCGATATTTTTAATTTCTGTTTTCATGGCACTAAATTATTCTTATTTAGAATTGTTTTAAATTATTGTCTACAAAACCCTTATTATGCAGCAAAAGTAGGCATTTTAAGAAAATTAAACTAAAAAGTATTTTAAAAAACACCAAACGACAAAAAAAGTACAGCAAGCGTTATTATTTATTATAATATGGATTTATTTTTGCCCAGCAACATAAAAAATGTCGATGCAGGAGCAAAAAAACACATCTCCGGGTTCTTTTTATGCGATAGGACTTAGTTACAGGAAAGCAGATGCCGAAATAAGAGGACGTTTTAGTCTAGATCAAAATGCTAAGGAATCCCTCATAAAAGAGGCCAAAAACTTAGGCATTACTGCCTTGTTGGTGACTTCTACTTGTAATCGCACAGAGGTTTACGGCTTTGCACAACATCCTTTTCAACTAATTCAATTGCTTTGTAAACACACCAGAGGTACTGTTGACGCCTTTAGCGATGCCGCCTATGTGTATAAAAATCAAGAAGCCATAAGCCACCTCTTTAAAGTGGGAACAGGGCTTGACAGCCAAATTCTAGGCGATTTCGAGATTATAAGTCAAATAAAAAATGCATTTATCGCTTCTAAAAAACACGGATTAACCACGCCTTTTTTAGAACGCTTGGTAAACGCCGTCATTCAAGCAAGTAAACGTATAAAGAATGAAACCGAAATTTCATCAGGAGCCACTTCGGTAAGTTTTGCTTCGGTTCAATACATTCTAAAACAAGTAAAAAACATTTCAGAAAAGAACATCTTGCTATTCGGCACTGGAAAAATAGGGCGTAATACTTGTGAGAATTTGGTAAAACACACCCAAAACTCTCACATCACCTTAATTAATCGTACCAAAGATAAAGCTGAAAAAATTGCTGGTAAATTAAATGTCTTGGTTAAGGATTATTGCAATTTACAAGCTGAAATTAGAAATGCAGACATTCTTATAGTAGCGACAGGAGCACAACATCCCACCGTTTCAAAAGAGATTATTTACCCCACCAAGCCCCTTCTTATTTTAGACCTTTCCATTCCGAAAAATGTGTCTGAGAATGTTCTAGAACTCGATCATGTAAGTTTAGTTCATTTGGATCAGTTATCACAAATTACCGATGATACTCTAGAACGACGCAAGCGGTTTATCCCTCAAGCAGAGGCTATTATAGAAGAGGTAAAAGACGANTTTANAGTNTGGCTTGATGCCCGAAAATTTGCTCCTACCATTAAGGCGCTTAAAGAAAANCTCACCCTTTTTAAGGATGCAGAATTGGACTTTCAACGTAAAAAAATACCGAATTTTAATCAGCAACACGCCGAACTTATGACCGACAGGGTCATTCAAAAAATCACCACTCATTTTGCAAATCACCTGAAGCAAAACACAAGCAATCCCGATGAGAGTCTTGACCTCATAAAAAAAGTCTTTCAATTGGAACCCAAACTTAATGAATAAAACAATTCGCATTGGCACCAGAGATAGCGAGCTAGCTTTATGGCAGGCTAAAACCGTGCAACGACAACTTGAGCAACTCGGTCATAAAAGTGTGTTAGTGCCCTTAAAATCTACCGGAGATCTCGTTTTAAACAAACCATTATACGAACTAGGCATTACAGGGATTTTTACCCGAACCCTGGATATTGCCATGTTAAATGATGATATTGATATTGCTGTACATTCATTAAAAGATGTGCCCACTATATTGCCGAAAGGCATTGTTCAAGCAGCCGTTTTAAAACGGGGCAATATCAGAGATACCTTAGTCTTTAAAAACAATGAAGAGTTCTTGTCGCAACGTGATGCTGTTATTGCCACAGGAAGCCTACGACGACGCGCCCAATGGCTTAATAGGTTCCCAACCCATACCACTGTAGATATACGAGGCAATGTAAACACACGCTTAAAAAAGCTTGAAGACAGTAATTGGAACGGTGCTATTTTTGCTGCGGCTGGCTTAGGACGAATAAATTTAACTCCTGAAAATGCTGTAAATTTAGAGTGGATGGTTCCTGCTCCTGCTCAAGGGGCTATCATGATCACCGCTCTGGAAGAAGACGAGGCTATAAGAGCCATTTGCGCCGAGTTAAACCATGAAGAATCAGAAATTTGTACTGGCATAGAGCGTAAGTTTTTAAACCTTTTAGAAGGTGGCTGTACTGCTCCTATTGGCGCTATTGCCTATATAAAAGACGAACACGTAATATTTCAAGGTGTGCTTTTAAGTCCCGATGGGACAAAGAAAATTGAAGTCTCTCGAAAAGAAAAATTAGGCGAACATCATCAAATAGCATCCTTTTGCGC
>JAESQB010000214.1 GCA_016765375.1 Flavobacteriaceae bacterium
CAACCTCTATCTGAAGTCATATAATTGCCATTATACATAGCTTTTAGAGATTTTATAGGTTTTAGTACATCAAATTTTATATACTCATGGCTTGGCATAGAATCGCTTAGCCTTATAGGAAAGCAAAAACGAAAATCAATTTTATTTTTATTTAAATCCCAGTTGTTAACAAGTAAAAAGGGGTGTATGCCGTCTTTAATTTTTGTTTGTGTTATAAATTGTAAAAGCCTGGCATTGTAGGTCATCATCTGTTCTGCTTTCTCACTCATATCAATGTCTTTAAAATCAATATAGGCGTAAGCAATTTCAGGGATGGTATCTATTCCGATGAATTTTACTTTAAACTTATTTTTTATTTGCTCGTCAACACCCTTTTTAAAATGTTTGATAGCATTGAGGCTAATTTCTTCAAGTTTAGTGTTAGAAAAAGGTATTGTTATGCGATTATAGATGGATCTTCCCTTTTCAGTAAAGCCTACAGAATCATGTGTTGTTGTATCGTTTATCGATTTAAATTTCCAAGCAAGATCTAATGATATTCCATCAATATTTAATGTTTGATCTATGGATGTATACGGGTTCTTATTTTTTATTTCATAAGAAATAGAATCTTTTTTTTGTTTAAATAAATTCCATTGTTCAACACCACTAGATAAAGTACCTGGCGATGTTTTTGAGTTAAATGTAACGGAATAGTCGTGTGGATTAATAAAAAAATACCATACTAAAAAACCTAATACTAAAACCCCTAAAAGGGAAATGATTTTTTTCAAAGTCTTGTTTCTTTTGTAAAATTAATGATTAATTGTTTGAGCCTAAATTAATTTATTTAGTCATTTTGAGATTGTTGACAACAAAATTACCGAGATTTCTACCCTGCTTTACACCTACTTCAACGGCCGCTCTATAATGAATACCACCATACATTCTACTTATAGCAGCCTCACTTGATGCGTGATTAAATGACGTAAAGCTTCTTATAGCTAATCCGTATTGTAATTCGGTGTCATCATCAAAAGCAAAGTTATCTCCGAAAACATCTGTTAAAGCAATTGCTGCAGCTCCAGAAGCTACAGAGTGTCCACTNGTGTATTCNGGAAANGGAGGNGTTTGTAAAATAGGCTTCCANTNNTCATCAAAATNNTCATTGATTAANGTTTCAGGCCGNATAAGATTNNNNCNNTATTTTTCATCCCAACAACTTATAAANGCATCGGCNANNGCTATAGAGGTTTTGGTNTANGCATAAANGGTNTTNTCAAAATCNGNATNTGNTTTNTTANANGCTATTTTNNNNATTCCNATCCAGTGCGCACCTGGNGTNATTTTTTTNGTNGCAAACATTAANTGNCCNCGCGTTACNGATACATAAGGNTTACAGTCCCAAAATTGTGCAATGGCAACTTCCTCAGAGTNATCACCNTCTTCGGTTATTTTATTGCTTATTTCATATACCTCTTTTAGTTCTTTATAAAAAAGTGAGTTTTTATCCATCGAAAACTCAGGAGGAGGGATAGGTTTAAATTGTTCTGATGAATCTATAACAAAAGGTCTTATTTTACTCCAATGGGGTTCGAGACCGTCCATATACGATGGGGGTGTTGGTTGCCATCTTTCTGGATTGTCTGAATCTATAGAAAATTTCGACATGGTACGGGTTTGCTTATAATTGTCTTTATCCATCCAATCAACTATATGCTTTACGACTTCTAAAGCATAGTCTTTAGAGGCTTCGAATTCAGCTGCATTTTTAGATTCCCAAACTTGATAAAGGCTATCTCTGTAAGTTTCTATAACACTTTCAGAAAAAATTAATCGTCTATTAAGATCTATGTGTGCTATTAAGGCTGCCAATTTATAATTTATTGGTTTTGATGCGTCAGCTTTAGGTATAGGCTTAAGNTCGGTTACTTGCCCTTCTAAGGCTATATAATTATCATTTTGTTGGGTAATAATTTCATATGCTGCAATATTTGGATAAGCAAAAATCCGACTCGCAACGGGAGGCGAAAAAATATCATGAACCATGATCTCTCCAACTTTATCCACTGATTTATGAAAATGCGCTGCGGTTATTATAATGGGTTCTACTTTCTTATTACATGAAATCAAAAATGCAAATACTACTATTAATAAGAGTTGCTTTTTCATTGTTCTATTATTTAATTTTTAATCATTTAATTCATAAACTTGCGTCCTATCATTGTTCACGGTAACCAATAAATAGGCTTTGTTGTTTAGGGTAATTATATTGAGATGTCTGATAGATTTTTGTGNAAAATCTAAACCTAGATGATGTCCTAATACAATATCATTTTTATTTTTTATCAAAGCTCCTGAAAAGGAATCGAACCGGCCATGAAAGGGTTTTACACCAAAATAATTTCCAGCTACTAAAACTTCATTTTTACCGTCTTTATCAAAATCATAATTCAGAAAACTGGTTATAGGGGATACTTGTAATTCCGATTTAAAAGGATGGAATGTATAGTTNCCTTCATTATTTTCTAAATAGCCCGACTGNAATTCATGTACGTCTAATACAGCTGCACGTTTAAGGATGTTTTTATCTAATACTTCGGCGATGGTTTTTCCAGCAAAATCTTTATAGGTATTAAATTTCTTTTTTAGGCTTACCATTTGTCNAGAAAGTTCATCTAAACCAAAAAGAGGGTAGTATTTGCCATTTTTAGCTGTGCTTAGAATAGTTTCGGTTTTACCATTTCTATCAAAATCGGCGTAATACATTTTNATGGGGTACTTGCTTGAGGCTTTGAATTTAGTATTGCTGCCCCAATTCCCTANAAGATAATCCANATCGCCATCATCATCAATATCAAATGGTATAATACGCTGCCATAAACCATTGAGTTTTTGGTTTAAAACTGNAACTTCGGTAAGAGCGCCATTATTGTTTTTGAAGAATTTGGGCGGCATCCATTCGCCTACAACAATTAAATCTTTAACACCGTCATTATCAAAATCATCCCAAATGGCATCGGTAATCATTCCGGCATTTTGCAGTGTTTTGTTTTTGGCTATAGAAAATTTGCCATTATTGTTTNCAAGCAGATAAGAATTTGGAATTTTCCCAAAATCATTTGATACCGAGTTGCTCCCCACAAAGAGGTCTAAATCACCATCGGCATCATAATCGTTTGCTGATATTACTGAAGCATTTTCAAAATATTCCGGAAGTTTCTCTTCTTTATATTCTGAATCTTTTTGAAGGTAATAACTGTCTAATAAGGGTTTCATTCTATTAAAGAAATCGGCACCCCCAGAACCTAGGAACAGATCGTTTTCTCCATCGTTATTTAGATCGGCAATAAGTGCTGCTACATTTTCTTTAATGGAGTCGTTAGCAATGCTAGCGATCTTTTTTTCAACAAATGTAGAATCGGTTTGTAAATA
>JAESQB010000215.1 GCA_016765375.1 Flavobacteriaceae bacterium
ATCTCTTTTTATTAAACCATTCGGTTTTCCCCAACAGAACCTATGGAAAAGGAAAACAACGCCTTCAAGTTGATAGTCTTTCAGGAGATATGCTTTTTAGGAATGAAAATGGAAAATTTATTGACGTGTCTAAAGAGGCTAAAATTTTTCAAGGAAAAATTGGTTATGGTTTAGGCCTTTCTGTAAGTGATGTTAATAACGATGGTTATCCGGATATATACATAGGTAATGATTTTTTCGAAAACGATTATCTATACATCAACCAGAAAAATAANNCNTTTAAAGAAATTATTTCAANNNATGAAACAAAATTAGGCCATACNACACANTTCTCNATGGGAAATGATATNGCCGATTTNAANAATGANGGNTTTACAGACATCCTTTCATTAGANATGCTCCCCGANAATATTGAAACCTATAAAACTTCAGGTTCAGAATTTCATAATCAAATTTACGATCAGTATCTAAAAAAGGGTTACAAACCTCAATACATGCAAAATACATTGCATTTAAATACAGGCAATACTACNTTTAACGAAATTGCTTTTGCCTCAGGNATTGCAGCTACCGAATGGTCTTGGGCACCACTTATAGTTGATTTTGACAACGATGGTTTTAAGGATATTTTTATTACCAATGGTATAAAAGGTGCCACTAACGATATGGATTTTATAAGTTATATCGCTAATGAAAACATTCAGAAACGCATTAATAAAGGCATGCAACATAAAGATTTAGCCTTTACCAAAGAATTGCCCGAAAAAAAAGTNTCGAATTACTTTTTTAAAAACAATACCGATCTCACTTTTTCAAACGTCACTAAAGATTGGTTTAAAGAAATTCCATCATTCAGTAATGGTGCTGTTTATGTTGATTTAGATAACGATGGCGATTTAGATATTGTAGTAAACAATGTTAATGATAAGGCTTTTATTATAGAAAATAGGTCTGAAAAAATAACTCAAAATAATTTTTTAAAAATTAAACTAGAAGGACCTATAAAAAATAGGTTTGGAATAGGCGCAAAAGTTATGGTTAGTTTAGACTCCTTAACCATTACTAATGAAAACTTCGCTTCAAGAGGTTACTTATCGGCAGTTTCTCCNGACCTTACTATTGGTGTTGGAAAACGACCTTTAGCCGATTCAATCACNGTAATCTGGCCTGGCGGTAAATATCAAACCATAAAAAACATTGATACCAACACTTCNATTAATTTAAAATATAGTGANGCTAGTGGTGATTATTATTTAAAAAAAACAAAGCCCAAAGGCTTNTTAAAAAATGTCCCCTCGCCTATCCTATTAAAACACCAAGAACTTCCCTCATATGAGTTTAATAGAGAACCTTTAATNCCTTATACAAAAGGNTATGAAGGTCCTAAAATAGCCATTGCCGATATCAATGCCGATGGTTTAGATGATGTGTTTATAGGAGGCGCTAAAAAACAACCGGGAGCACTATTCTTACAATCCGAAGATGGCGGGTTTTCAGTTGCTCCTCAAGAGGCTTTTGAAAAAAATGATATAAATGAAGATACNGACAATNTTTTTTTTGATGCTGATAATGATGGTGATCAAGACCTTCTTGTGGTTTCTGGAGGCAATGAGTTTAAATTNGGNGCTCCTTTAAATCCTAGATTGTATTTAAATGANAGNGGCACTTTTAAGCTAAGTACTGCTTTTAAAAATATTGAGATCAATGCCTCAGTGGTTAAAGCATTCGATTTTGATGCCGATGGTGATCTGGACATTGTAATGGGTGCCAATGCATTACCACAGCAATTTGGGAAATCTGCCAAAAATTATATTTTTGAAAATGACAGCCATGGTAATTTTAAAGATATTAGCGAAACACATGCTCTGGAATTTTCAAATATCGGCCTCATTGAGGATATTGAGATTGTTGATGTAAATAATGATCAAATCCCAGATATCATAGCTGTAGGACATTGGATGTCAATTTCCATATTTATTAATGACGGAAAACATTTTAAATTACAATCAAANAATANTCTCANAGACACCAATGGTTGGTGGAATNCCATAAAAGCAGACGATTTTGACCATGATGGTGATATTGATTTTATCGTCGGTAATTGGGGGCTAAACACACGATTAAAAGCTTCAAAAAAAGCACCAGTACAACTGTACAGAAATGATTTTGATGATAATGGTAGTGTAGAACAGATTGTAACCTATTTTTCTCAGGGAAAAGAAACCGTATTTTCTTCAAAAGATGATTTGACAAAACAATTACCAATCTTGAATAAGAAATTTAATTCGTATGCCGAATTTGCAAAATCAGACTTTTCTGGGTTATTTTCAAAAGAAAAGATAAAACAGGCCTATAAAAAACAAGTTTTTGAATTGGCAACTTGTTATTTTGAGAATACCGGAAACAACACGTTTATTAAGAAAATATTACCTTTTATAACGCAAACATCTTCTGTTAAAACCCTATATTTGAGCGATTTTAACAATGATGGGTTTAAGGATATATTAATTGCGGGAAATGACTATGAAATAAGCACCCAATTGGGAAGATTAGATGCATTCCATGGGACTTTACTTCTCAATGANCAAAAAGGNTTTTTTACTTTAAAAAACAATCAATCTTTTGATATCCCAGGTCCNGCCAGAGACATTAAAAAANTNAAAATAAAAGGNGTTGATCACCTTATAATTTCTATAAATAATAACACGCCCATCTTTTTAAGATATAATGAATAACAAAAATGAAATTTAAACTACATAAAGGCTTAAACGTATTATTGATAGGCACAGCTTTGTTTTTTTCTTGTGACTCTAAAAATGAAGAAGGTATAAATTCACAAGAGAATGTTCCTACATTATTTNCNCTATTAACTCCAGAGGAAACAGGTATTGACTTTATTAACGAAGTTGTAAATCAAAAAGATTTCAACATTTTTAAATACAGAAACTTTTATAACGGCGGTGGTGTGGCCATTGGTGATATCAATAATGATGGTCTTCCAGACATCTATATGACCGCTAATATGGGTTCGAACAAGCTTTACCTCAATAAAGGCAATTTTAAATTTGAAGATATTTCTGAAGCTGCAGGTGTTATTGGTGATAAACCTTGGTCTACAGGCGTTGTTATGGTTGATATTA
>JAESQB010000216.1 GCA_016765375.1 Flavobacteriaceae bacterium
AATATACTTTTAAGATATCGCACCTACGGTGCTTATATTTACTTTATTTCTAGTGATACGTTTTGTTCCCCTTATAACCTAAGTCCGGTTTTAGAAATCATTGACAATTCGAGTATCCGCCTAAGGCGGATACTCGAATTGACATTTTTAAATCGAGCCCAAGTTCATAAATAAAACATGACTATTTACAATTTAACGTTTTTTGCCTGCTTTCTTTTGCTTTTCGGCCTCTTCCATCATTTGAGCCATTTTTTGCTGAAACTTACTCTTCTTTTTAGCAGGCTTCTTTTTACTGGCTTCTATTTTAGCCAAAACCTTATTCTCATCAATANTATAATTTTTNATGACCAGAACAATACCTATGGTTATCAGGTTAGAGATAAAGTAATACAGTGAAAGTCCACTGGCATAATTATTAAAGAATACCAACATAAACAATGGTGAGAGGTACATTAAAACTTTCATGTTAGGCATGCCCGGCTGTTGCTGCATTTGCATGCTCTGTCCGGTGGTAAGCATCATATAAACAAAAATGGCTATGGATGCCAAAATTGGAAACAAACTCACGTGATCGCCATACATAGGGATGTTGAATGGCAGCTCGAATATGGTATCATAACTGGACAAATCATCGGCCCAAAGAAACCCTTTNTGNCGCAATTGAAATGCCGAAGGGAAAAACATGAACAAGGCATAAAACACAGGAATTTGCATGAGCGCCGGCAAACATCCCGACATGGGGCTTGCCCCCGCCTTAGTTTGCAAGGCCATAGTTTCCTGCTGGATTTTCATTTTATTATCCTTGTGCTTGGCTTTTATAGCCTCCATTTCTGGGCGTAATATTTTTNGTTTTGCCTGCGATAAAAATTGTTTGTATTGTACCGGCGACAACAAGAGTTTTACTATAACCGTCATCAAAATAATCACCAATCCATAACTGGAAATAAAGGAAGATAAGAAATCGAAAAGAAAGAAAAACACATAGCGGTTTATCCATCCAAATATCCCCCAACCCAATGACACTGTTTCGTCTAGGTTTCTATCATAACCATTAAGGATCTTAAAGTCGGTAGGACCGTAATACCAATTCATATTATAGGCCAATTCGCCTCCACTGTATTCTAAAGGCATTTCNGCTCTAAAACGCTTGGTATACAAGCGTNTCTATTTCCTCATCCTGTACTANGTTTTCAGAATAAAATTTGGCATTCTTAAAAGGGGTATCGGTTANTAATATTGAATTAAAGAAGTGCTGCTTAAAGGCTATCCAACTCACCTCATTGGCACTATCATCATCATTTCTACCCTGCCCTAAATAATCGTCTTTATCGCCTTCATATTCCCAAATCAATTCGGTATAACGATTTTCATACGAAATGCTTTTGGCATGTCTNTANCCTTGCAATTCCCANGTGAGTTCTGCAGGATCAGAGGTNTTTAAAACCCCATTTAANNCCTGAGTTCTGATGGTGAAATCCATCATATANTCTCCAGGTTTTAACTCGTAACGNTATTCTAGAAAACTATGTTCCGAAGTTTTTAACTTCATTGAAAGTACCGTATTATCTCCAACTTTAGAGATTGTGGGCTCAAAATAAAGGTCTTTGGTATTTAGGCTTCTATTCTCAGATAAAAGATTAAGGTTTAATAAGGCATTGCCATCCTTAATGATATATACCGGTATAGAATCGTAGGTGGTAAATGATTTTAAACGGGCTTCAGTAATAAANCCCCCTTTATTACTCACCTTGAGTTCTACCAAATCGTTNTCTACTACCGTATATTCATCTGTAGCAGAAGGCAAAGTGGCGCTATAAGCAAAAGAGCCTAACTTANTTTTTAATCTTTCAAATCCAAGAGANTCTTCAACTTGCAATGNACTAGNAGGTGTTGCATCTGTTTCTTGAATTCTATTTTGTGTGCTAAAAACTTCACTTTGAGTTTCTACTTGCTCAGTTTTATTGGTTTCTGATTCAATTTCCTCTGGTGGAGGTTGATTTTGGTACATCCAAAAAAATATAATTGCGATGAGCCCTAATCCAATTACCGAGTTAAAATCAAACTTTTTTTCTTCCATTATATATTTTTCCTTTTAGGAAATAAATTTAAAATCAATACTACAATAATGTAGCCTATTTATTATTTTATGCCAACTTGGCATCAACTTGTTTCGAATACTTATAAGCTGCATCTACAAATGCCACAAACANAGGATGTGGNTTGGCCACCGTACTCTTGTATTCTGGATGGTATTGCACCCCTACAAACCAGGGATGTGAGTTTAACTCTACAATTTCCACCAAATTGGTTTCGGGGTTAATACCCGAATTTATTAAGCCTGCAGCTTCCAATTGGTCACTGTATTGAGCATTATACTCATAACGGTGCCTATGACGTTCTTGTATAGCAGGTTTCTTATAAACATCATACACCTTGGTGCCTTCTTTAATATTACAAGACCAAAGACCTAAACGCATGGTACCTCCCATATTGGTTATATTTTTTTGATCTTCCATCAAATTTATTACCGGATGTGGGGTTTCTGGATTCATTTCAAGAGAATTGGCATTGGCTAAGCCCAACACATTTCTTGAAAATTCAATCACAGCCATTTGCATGCCTAGGCAAATTCCTAAAAAGGGAATTTTATTTTCTCTGGCATATTGTATGGCTTCTATTTTACCTTCAATACCACGCTGTCCAAATCCAGGAGCTACTAAAACACCGTTCAAATTGGCTATTTTTTCTTCTACACTAGCTTTGTTTAAATATTCTGAATGTATCGGAACTACTTCAACTTTAACTTCATTTTCAGCACCAGCATGAATAAACGATTCTAAAATAGATTTATAAGAATCTTGTAACTCTACATATTTCCCAATCAACCCTATACGTACTGTAGCCTTAGGGTTTTTATGTCGTTTTAAAAACTGATTCCATTGGGTTAAATCTGGAGTGACCTCGTTAGATAAATTTAATTTATGAAGCGTTATAGTGTCTAAGCCTTCTTTTAACATCAGGTTGGGCACATCGTAAATGGTAGAAGCATCTATAGATTGGATAACGGCTTCTCTTTGAACATTACAAAACAAGGCCAATTTTCTGCGTATATCATCAGAGAGTTCATGTTCAGTTCTACAAACCAAAATATCGGCTGTTACCCCACTTTCCATAAGGGTTCTTACCGAATGCTGTGTAGGTTTTGTTTTTAACTCTCCTGCGGCCGACAGGTATGGAATTAGCGTTAAATGAATAACCAAGGCGTTATCATCGCCTAGCTCCCATTTTAATTGACGCACGGCTTCTATATAAGGAAGAGATTCTATATCGCCAACAGTACCTCCAAT
>JAESQB010000217.1 GCA_016765375.1 Flavobacteriaceae bacterium
CCCGTATATAAATTTGTAAAAGACGCTTTGATACGTAAATTTGGAGAAGACTGGTATCTAGAGTTGGAGAAAATTGCCCAAGAACACAAATTTTAAACCTTCCGTTTTAATAATTATTTTATTCATTTTTTGGCTCTATGTCGATTTAAGTAGGTAATTAAAAAAATACGTTTTAAAAAGAGTCGTCATTTAAACATTAAAATAGTCAAAGTAGGGTTGACCTAAGAAAATTTTACGTAGAAAATAACTTGAGTGAAGGGTTAAACAAAAATCATCACATTCTAAAATGCGTATAAAACGTATTGAGGTCTAGATTTTTACCCTAACAATCTTAAATTTAAAAGCCCTTATTTTTGTGCCGTAACGAAAGAAATTTTCAGTAAAAGTTTCTTCAGTCTTGATTTTTTTGGTTCGTTTTTTTATCAAGAAAAAAATGAACAAATTAAATCTAACCCACTACCTGTCAGACTCAGGATGGTAAACGGCATAGCACCTAATAAACTTATCTAAGCTCCCGAATAATAATACATAAAAAACCTATTCTTCCGGTGGTCTTCCGTGTATTTCTTCAAAAATGGTATCAAAATTATCACGTAAATAGAATCGCAGCTTTTTACGGTAATCGTCTTTTAACCATTCAACAAAATTAAAAGTACTCCTGCTTATGCATTTGGTATAGCGATGTATTCTAAAATCAATATCCTCGCCAAGCATTTTAGCCAAGGCTAAGGCATCGTATACATCTTCGCTATTTTCTATACATATTTTAGCGTGTTGTTGGATTGAACGTTGCAGCACAACTTTTGAAGATTCACCGTTTTTAACCGAGTCAATATAAGTGCGTTTAATATCAAAATTAACATGATTAGAGTTTTTAAATTCCATCCTGAGTTCCTCAGGCATATCGTACTTAAAACTACCCTCAATTTCCTCATCATTTAATACCTTATCCAAATAAAAACTTGGTGACTTGAATATTTTGTGCCAATTAATATCAGCCTCCCAAGGCCCAAAACGATGGTAATTATTACCAAAGTCGATAACATTGAATTCGTTTTTATTTTTTAAGATTCGAGATCCACGACCTATCATCTGAAAATATAAGGTTAGCGATTTTGTAGCCCTATTTAAAATAATAGTATCTACAGTAGGCTCATCAAAACCGGTGGTTAAGATACTCACCGAGGTTAATATAGCATCTGGTGTGTTTTTAAACCAACTTAATATTTCTTTACGCTGTTTTTTTGTAGCCGTATTATCTAAGTGGGCTACGGGGTATCCTGCTGCTTTAAAGGTATCAAAAACATGTAATGAGGTCATAATACCATTATTGAAAATTAAAGTTTTCTTACCCTTAGAACGCGTTTCATAAGCATCAAGCAATTTGCTAAGCATGTCGTTATTGGTATACAGATCTTCAGAAGATTTAACCGTATAATCGCCATTAGAGCCCACCACCAGAGATGTTAATCCGACGTTGTATAAAAAGGTATTGGCACGTGAGAGAAATTCATTTTCAATTAACGATTCTATAGTTTCACCAACAATAAGTGCATTGTAATTTTCATTCATTGGCAACTTTATATTGGAGCTCAAAGGCGTTGCCGTTACACCAAGTATAAAGGCTTTTTCGAAAAATTTAAACAACTTGGTAAACGAATTGTAATGCGCTTCGTCAATGATAACAAGGCCAATATCCGAAATGTCCAATTTATCTTCATTTAAACGGTTGTTTAAGGTTTCAACCATAGCCACAAAACAACTATAATTATTTTGATCGTCTAAATTGGCTTTACTATTTACCACTTTATTAGTCACTCCAAATTCGGTAAGCATGTTGGATGTTTGTTTGCACAATTCTATCCGATGGGTCATCACCAATACTTTTTTATTGTGATGTTTGAGATATTGCCTCACTATTTCAGAAAAAATTACCGTTTTTCCCCCTCCGGTTGGCAGTTGATATAACAAATGATAATCTTGAGACTCATTTTCAAAACACTCAAAAATTTTATTAATGGCGCCTCTTTGGTAGCTGTACAGGTCTTTTCCTGTTTGCCTTTCTTCCAGTTCTATCCCTGTCATATAATTATAATAAATTTTAAAGATTGCAAAAATAAGCCCTTTTTTAGGTTTTTACAGCATTTTAAACCTAAAAACCTACAAGACATTTAGATATCTTGTAGGTTTACCAAGTTCACATAAATATTTTAAACCCTACTAGTGTTAAGTTAAGTAAGCTTTTAAACCATAAATCTCCACAAGAGGCTTTAGATTTTGCCTGTGCCGTTGCTGCTATTGTTGCCAGCAGTCAAGGTGCAAACCCAGAAATCACAGGAAAGGAAATACAAAAGCTTCTTAATAGATAAAATATTACCTTTAATTTTTCAAGTACTGCCTAGAGAGGTCTAAGTATTTTTTAGTTGAGTTCCTAGGAATCACTTTAGTNGGAATTTCAACAATTTGAGGAACAATTTCTTCACCGTTTCTTATCAGCTTANGGTCATTATATAGCAACATAAAAGCCTTTTTTCCCATTTCAAACCCTGGCTGATCTACAGTAGATAATGATGGTGATGTGATTTTAGATAAAAACCAATTACTAAAGCCCATAATAGATATTTGATCGGGAACGCTAATTTCCAATTCATTTAATCGTACTAAAGCACCTGAGGCTAAAAGATCGGTAAATGTAAAAATAGCATCTACATCGTCATGGTCATTTATAATCTGTGATGCTAAATCATAGCCCTCTTCAAACGAAAGGTTATCACTAATATAAATAAGATCCTTGTCAAAAGGGATATTATTTACTTCTAGGGCTTTTTTATAACCCATAAACCTATCGATAGTGGTTTGTGGTTTTAAGGGTCCTCTTATATGTGCAATTCTTTTACACCCTGTATCAATTAAATATTGAGTGGCATTAAAAGAGGCTTCCTTATCATTGATAATGACTTTTGAACAATTTACAGATTTCGATATTTTATCATAAAGCACAATGGGTATGCCTTGATCTACAATGTAGTTTATATGTTTATACTTAACGGTTTTATCAGAAAGAGAGAGTAAAATACCATCTACATTTTTTTCTATAAGCAATTTAATTTGATCTTTCTCTAATTCATATGATTCATGAGACTCGAGTGTGATAACCAGATACCCATTTTTTCTGGCGGCATCAATGACACCATCAATAATATTTGAAAAGAAATGGTGCACTATTTTTGGAATGATCAAGCCAATAACTTTTGATTCTTGATTTCTTAAACTTTGCGCAATTGAATTTGGTATATAATTTAATGATTCAGCTAAAGATTTTACTTTACTCTTAGTAGCTTCACTAATATCTGGGTAATCTTTTAATGCTTTAGACACTGTAGCTGGGGAAATTCCAAGTGTTGCGGCAATTTTTTTAAGGGTTACTTTTGGCATTAATTAAGGGGGTTTTTAAGACTTAAAAAGTAGTAAAAAAAGAGCTTCAATACAAGAAAAATTAAAGGTTTTAAAAAAAAATGTACGAAGTATAAAATAGAGGTCCTTTTTTTGTAAATTTAAAGTTTTCAGTTCTATTATATGTGAAATATGAAATCAACGAAATCGTTTTCGTTAATTTTAAAGGACTTTTTCTTACATTTTTTTTCATATGTTAGAAAAAAAGCTAACATTAGCCCTTGAATTTTTGAACCTTTTTTGACAGATTTAAGTTTTTAAAAAGATTTACTTCTAAAGAAAAGAATAATATTTTTTACTAATTAATCAAATTTATGAAAAACAAGTTATTTAAAAAGCTGATACTTCCAGTGTTTTTACTATTTGGAAGTTTTATTTACGCTCAGAGCGTAACGGGAGTTGTTTCCGATGCAAATGGCCCCTTACCTGGGGTGAATGTTATTGTTAAAGGAACAAGCAATGGAACTCAAACCGATTTTGATGGGAATTACTCTTTAAATGTAGTGACCTCAGACGCGGTTTTAGTATTTACTTATGTTGGTTTTAAAACCCAAGAAATTTCTATAGCAGGAAGATCTAACATTGATGTTATGCTACAAGAAGACGCTGCATTATTGGACGAAATCGTAATCGTAGGTTACGGATCTGTACGTAAAAAAGACGCAACAGGCTCTGTAGAGACTCTGAAAGCTGAAAGTTTTAACAGAGGGGTTTCAACATCACCACAAGATTTACTACAAGGTAGAGTTGCTGGTGTAAACATCACTTCTGCAAGTGGTGAGCCAGGTGGAGCCACAAGTATTCGTATTCGAGGCGCAACCTCTATTAGAGCGGGTAACAATCCTTTAATAGTAGTTGATGGTGTACCTTTAGATAGTAGAAATACCAGCTCAGCAGCAGACAGCTCTGGGTTTGGATCATCTACACCATCAAATCCATTAAGTTTTATCAACCCGGAAGATATCGCCAGTATTGATGTTTTAAAAGATGCATCAGCAACGGCTATCTATGGTTCACGTGGTGCAAATGGTGTGATCTTAATCACTACAAAAAGAGGACAAACCGGAAAACCTAGAATTTCAGTTTCTACTTCTTTTGGTGTTAGTGAAATTGCCAATGAAATTAATGTTTTAAATGGTAGAGATTATGCTGCAGCATTGGCCTCAGAAGGTGGTGCCTTAGGTAATGATTTTGGAGGCAATGTAAATGCATTTGACGCTATTACACAAACAGCAACTACAGAGCAATATAATGTTGCTTTTTCTGGAGGTACTGACAACCATGTGTATCGCGCCTCTTTTGGGTATTTTGAGCAAGAAGGAATCATTAAAACAAGTAATTTGAAAAAATATACGGGAAGTTTTAACGATACTTATAAGGCCTTAGATGATAGATTAAAAGTTGATACGCGTGTTATTTATAACTTCACTAGAAACTCTAGAGCACTTATTACCGATAACGCAGGATCTCAAGGGAGTTTAATTGGAGCTGCTTACAGTGGAATCCTACACTTGCTTTACGTAATGCCGATGGATCTATTCGT
>JAESQB010000218.1 GCA_016765375.1 Flavobacteriaceae bacterium
TTCGGTACGCTATTTTATTAATATTGGCGTTAAAGATGATTTTGACTGGATGAGTCTAAAAGACTTCTTAAGAGACACCCTCGAATTAGGAAAAGATGATGTTTATAAGGTAGATGTAAAAAACACCTTCTCCTTTTTTAATACCGATACCACCCATATGGATAAGGTTTTAAAGGTTTTTAATAATTTTAACTTAGACGGTAGAAATATAAATATTGAAGTTTCTAAAGAAGAAGGAAGAAAACGAAGAGGAANAAGANAAGGCGGTAGTTTTAGAAAAGAATCTTATGGTTCAAANGANAAAGGNTTCAGAAACAAAAAACGCGGTTTTGGATCGAGTAATAATTCTGGAGGCGGCAATAGCAGACGTTTTAAAGCAGGTGCTGGTGCCTCTAAAGGTACTGGAGGACGACGCAGAAGGGCTTAAAATGTTAATATTTATATAATGGCAANCATTTTGTGGTACGCTAATNACATTTTATGTAATTTTAACGAGCTTATAAGCTATGATTAAAAAAGTTTTATTCCTATTAATAGTATTTTGCTCTGCACATCTTGTGGTTTCACAAGACCTTGGCACCAATAATACCATTAAAGGAAAAATTCTTAATTACGCCACAGACAAGCCTTTAGAAAATGTTCATATCGTAAACTTAAACCAGGTAAAAGGCACCATTACTAACGAGGAAGGTGAATTTTCGATAATGGCACGCGTAAACGACACCCTTTACTTTTCCTATTTAGGTTTTAAATCTCTACGCGTAAGAGTAAGCAATGACTGGTTAAAGTTTGGAGATATAAAAATTAAAATGACCGAGTTAGCCATTGCTTTAGAAGATGTGGTGGTACGCTCTATACAACTTACTGGTTATCTGGAAGTAGATTCTAAAATTATTCCCATTCATAATAATACACGTTATAGCATCTCAGGCTTAAACAGTGGTTATGAAGTAGGAAACACTAAGCCGGGTGCTGTATCTCGAGTATTCAGTGCTATTTTTAATCCGGCAGATTTTCNTTACAATACCTTCGGAAAAAAAGGNAAACAACTCCGGAAACTCAGGAGAATGAAAGCTGAGGATGAAATTAGAAACCTATTACAAAGCAAGTTTGACAGAGANACNCTCATGGCCGTTCTTCAAATGGAAAGAATNGATATAGACGAGATTCTAAACAACTGCAACTATTCTAAAAGCTTTATTTCTTCGGCAAACGACCTTCAAATACTAGATGCCATTAGTGAATGTTACGAAGANTTTAAGGTATTAAATAGAAAGAAAAGAAAAGGTTAAAACCTAGGTTTACTTTTANCCAAATACGAGATTACAATATTTTTTTCTTAAAAGTGTAAGTCCTCCTGCCTAGCCGTCAGGTAGGAATGACGTATTTGCAATCTTGATAGATATCGGGAGAAGCAATTTTATGAAGTGNAATTATAAACATTCAACAGATTACTTCAGTCGTACCTCCTTCGTAATGACGTTATTTTTTTCAATTCAGTAATACCTATTTAAATGGGCTGAATAGATAAGGCTNCTATAAAACATTCTAGAGTGATAAAAAACAAATGGAATTGAAAAAAGGAGAAATTAGGGTACAAAAAAAGGCAAGCTACCTACATCACACCGCTACGACCTAATACCCTTGCTGCGTTCCCACCCTGGGGGATTCAAAGGGAGCTAGTTGTGTAGGACTTGCCCANGCAAATATACGGTATTTTAAAACTTTGGCAATGGTTTTTACTTGTGTTTTAAAAAAACTAACTTGCAGAAAATATCAAAAAAAATGAAGCTTGCTAACTATTTATTATATACCACAATAGCACTAATTTTGTACTCCTGTGGCAATACTCAAAACACAAAATCGGCAAACTTTGCTCTTTCATTTGAAGGAAATAAAACNAAAATTAATAGTCATGACACGCTAATCGTATCGGTGAGGTCGCTNAAAAATAAAACCATCGACTCTGTAATTTTNAGTATTNANGGNNAAAAANCACCTTCTTCTAATAAGGCTTTAAGCANNTCGNTATATTTTTTAGATCAAAAATTAGGCAATCGCAAAGTTGAAGCTTTGGTNTATACTAATGGCNATTCAGAAAAANTAAGCAAAAAAATTAAAGTNCTGNCNCACANAAANCCCAAGCTNTATACTTATAAAATTATAAACCAATACCCTCACGATATTAACGCTTACACCCAAGGCTTAGANTTTTATAACGATACCCTTTATGAAAGTACTGGGCAGTACAACGAGTCCAGCCTTAGAAAAACCGATTATAAAACCGGAAAAGTATTTCAAAATATACCTCTTGAAGACCGTTATTTTGGTGAAGGCCTGACCATTTTAAACCAAAAACTTTATCAACTCACCTGGCGAGAAGGTGTTGGTTTTATTTATAATGTAAAAGATCTAAAAAAAACAGGGAGTTTTGTTTTTAATAAAAGTAAAGAAGGCTGGGGCTTATGTAATGATGGGCAGCGCATTTTTAAAAGTGACGGCACCGAAAAAATATGGACTTTAAATAGTGAAACCCTAGCCGAAGAAGATTATATTGAAATTTACACCAATACCAGTAAGATAAAAAGTGTTAATGAGCTAGAGTGGGTAAACGGAAAGATATATGCTAATATATACGAACGTGAAGCCATTGCCATAGTTAATCCTGATACGGGTGCTGTTGAGGGTGTCATTAATTTAAAAGGGCTTAAAAAGAAAGTAAAGCAACATGCCGATCTCAATGTCTTAAATGGCATTGCATTTAAGGGCGATAAAGACAGGATCTATGTCACCGGAAAAAACTGGGACAAACTCTTTGAAATAGAAATTATAGAAAAAAATTAGGCGTCTTAAAATGCTCAGCGCAATAAATTAGCATTAAAAAAGTTTTCATTATAATTGCTAAAATCCAAAATTCTTAAAATGTGAAATTAATTTACCCCTGTCTATTTTTGGTCTTTATTGTATCCTTTAGTGCTTGTCGTGACGACTTTGATACCATTGCCAGCACAGGGCAGTTAGAATTTTCTAAAGACACTATTTTTTTAGACACTGTTTTTACCAATATTGGTTCAAGTACCAGACAGTTTAAGGTGTATAACCGAAGTAATGACGATATAAGCATCCCTACCATAAGCCTTGGTAAAGGCGAGACTTCAAAATACAGATTGAATGTGGACGGCTTGCCCGGAAAAACATTTAGCAATGTCGAAATTTTAGCAAAAGACAGCATTTTTGTTTTCGTAGAGACCACCATAGATATAACCGAAGTAGGAAATTCTGAAAAAAGCTTTCTATATACCGATATCATACAGTTTGATACCGGCAGTAAACAACAAGGAGTAAACCTTGTAACCTTGGTACTTGACGCTGTTTTTCTCTTTCCGAAACAACTCTCAAACGGCAGCAAAGAAACTATAAACTTAGGTCTCAATAAACAAGGTGAAGCCATAACTGTAGAAGGATTTTATTTAGAAGATAATGAACTTCATTTTACCAATGAGAAACCCTATGTGATTTTTGGATATGCGGGAGTGCCTGCCAATAAAACACTTATTATTGATCCTGGAGCTCGAATACATTTTCATGCCAATAGCGGACTTTTTGTTTCTGATCAAGCCAGTATAAAAGCCAATGGTGAAGCCAGCAGCGATCCAAAACTTCTTGAAAATGAAATTATTTTTGAAGGTGATCGTCTTGAACCTGGCTTTTCGGATATTCCCGGACAATGGGATACCATTTGGCTCGCCGAAGGCAGTACCGACAATAGTTTTAGTTTTTCAACCATAAAAAATGCTACCGTAGGTATTTTAGTAGAAAGCAATCAAGACAATAATAGTCCAAACCTCAGTATAGACAACAGCCAAATATACAACAGTACCAATGTAGGACTGTTAGCCATAAATGCATTTATAGAAGGTGAAAATCTTGTAATAAACAATAGCGGGCAAGCCTCATTGGCCATAGAATTGGGCGGAAGATATAATTTTAAACACGCTACTTTTGCTAACTATTGGAATAATAGCTTTAGAAGTTTTCCGGCAGTACTGATCTCTAACTTTTTAGACCTCAGTGAAAGCCAACGGCTCACCGAAAATTTAATTGCTAATTTTTCAAACTCCATTATTTATGGAAACGAACGCTTAGAGCTAGGCCTCATTCAAGACCCCGAAAGCGATTTTACTTTTAATTTTAAAAATACTTTAATTCGCTTTGACGATACCCAAGGCAATTTTACAGACGACCCTCTTTTTGATTTTAGCAATACCCTTTTATACCAAAATATACTGCTAAACGAANTNCCTAATTTTTNNNATTTCAGAAANAACCAATTTCAAATTATAAANCCNACAGCNGCNAACGCTTTAGCAGATCCTACTATCGCCGGCCAAGTGCCTTTTGATCTTGCCGGGAAAAGTCGCCCTAGCCAAGATGCCGATGCGGGTGCCTTCGAAAGTAGTGATCTTGAATAGTTTCTTTATTCAAAAATTCGCCCGTAATAATTTAAATCCATCAAAGTATTATCACTGGTTTTATAATCATTTCGAATAGTGCCTTCAAACTCAAAGCCATTTTTTAAAGCCACATGAATACTGCCTAAATTTTGGCTATTTGCTCGACATAACAATTTTTTAAAACTGTATTTTTCCACTATATAGTCAACAACAGCAGCCAAAGCTTTAGAAATAATGCCCTGCCCTTCATAGTTCTTATCTATAAAATAACCTATTTCGGCCTTTGGCACCGACCAATCTATATTCTTAACATCTACCAGTCCAATAAAAGCACCACTAACTTTGTCACTTATAATAAAAGGGAAATAACTTTTCTCTGCCTTCCTTTTGTCTATAAGTTTGCTGTAATTTATAGTGTCCTCCAGATTTTTAGTCTGAGAGACCGTACCAGAAAAAAAGGCTTCGAGTCGCGATCTATTGCTGTCAATTAAATTAAAAAGCAAAGGTGCCTGACTGCTTTCAAAAGCACTTAGAATAAAATTATCAAACTGAATGTTCATCTTTTTTATCTACTATTACACAAAAACAGATCTTGGTTCTTGGTTCTTGTAGCAAAACAAACTAAATTTTAGTCTTTAAACAGCGGTTTTCCGCTTATCAAAGCATTTACTTTTTTAGCCACACCCTCAAGAATAGTGTCATCATTAAAGTTAAGGATCACTTCATCAATCAAGTCGACAATGGTCAACATATTGTCTTCTAAAAGGCCTCTGGTGGTTACCGCAGCTGTACCAATACGAATTCCAGAAGTTACAAATGGCGATTTATCATCAAAAGGCACCATGTTTTTATTCACAGTAATCTCGGCTTTCACCAAGGCTTCTTCTGCTTCTTTGCCATTAATATTTTTGTTTCTAAGATCGATAAGCATCATGTGATTGTCTGTACCTCCCGAAATAATATTATATCCTTTATTAACAAA
>JAESQB010000219.1 GCA_016765375.1 Flavobacteriaceae bacterium
TTTCCAATCAAAAGGCGTGGATTCATACCTGTTTTTCCGATACTGCTTAGGTGTGATGTCTTTGTTTTTCTTAAAAAGTCGGTTAAAATTTGAAATATTATTAAAGCCTGTATTATAGGCTATTTCACTAATGGTAAGATTGGAATTTAACAAGAAATCGGCAGCATGCTTAAGGCGAAGTTCAATTAAAAATTGGGTGAAATTAACATGGGTATGGGCTTTAAAATAATGTCCAAATGCCGAAGCACTCATATTAAAGCGATCGGCCAATTCGGTTATTCTTAAATTACTATCATTAAAATGATTTGAAATATAAGAATAGATCGTGTTTGTTTTATCTTCCAATTTACCGACTTTCATGGGTGTAAAACCTTCGCTGGCTAGACATCTCCTTTCTGTTGATACGGAAAGCGCATGCAATATTTTAAGAAAGGCTATAGTCCTATCAAACTCGTTAAGATCCACTAATTCTTTCATTTTTAAAGACACTGTTTTATAGGTATTACCACTAAACTTAATACCGCGTCGCGAATCGTTTAAAAGGCTTTTTATCGTATAAAACGATTTTTTTAAAAACAACGATTCATCAAAGAGATCTTTGGAAAACTGAATGGTAATAACATGTGCATTGTTCTTGTTATGTTTTGGAACATCGGCATCATCCCATTTATGATAGACCCCAGAGCCAATTAAAACAAGATCATGGCTCTTATATTTTTCAGCCGAATCGCCAATGATTCGATTACCAGAGCTCTGCATAATTAAGGTTAACTCATAGGCTTGGTGAGAATGAATGGGGTAATCAAAACCCACTTTTTCAGAATTACTGATGATCAAAACGTCGCTTTGCGACAAAGGCAGTATTTCTTTATAGGGTTTCATGATTTGACTTATAATTTTTCAATTCGCAAGATAGCAAATTCCTAATAGTATCATTTTTTAATTGCATACTATTAGTTTGTTAAATGCTATCTTCATTAATTTGTGTATGAAACGGTTTCAATTTCTTTCTGCTATTATTAGCGTCTTTTTAATGCTTTCCTGTAATGCTTCTAAAGACAGAAAAGACGGCACGCTTTTATATTGGTCGTCCAATAATGGTCCTGAAATAGAGTTCACAAAATACTTTGTCAACCAATGGAACGAGAACAACACTACGGCAATTAAATTTCAACCCATACCAGAAGGACAATCCAGTGAGGAAGTTATTTTAGCCTCTGTGGTAGGAAAAACCACACCCGATATTTACGCCAATATGTGGCAAGGCAGTGTAGAAATGTACGCAAAAGCGGGGGTTTTAATACCCCTTGATACTTTGGAAGGGTTTACCGAATTTATAAAAGAACGATGTACCGAAAAAGTCATTGAAGAAATCACCTCTTCAGATGGGCATATTTATCAGATTCCGTGGAAAATAAATCCGTTTATGACCATTTATAATAAACGCTTAGTGACCGATTTTGGATTTACTCAATTACCCAATACCTATGCCTCCTATTTAGAAGCAGGGAAAGCCGTTAAAGCCGATAAGAATAATGATGGTTATGTAGACCAATGGGTAGGTAATACCTCTACACGAATAATCTGGTACGAGCGATTGTTTAATTTTTACGCTTTATATATAGCGGCTTCAGATGGCGCCTCACTCATAAAAAATAATAAAGCTGCTTTTAATAATGAATATGCTATAGGGGTATTTCGGTTTTTACAGGAAATATATCGAAATGAATATTTTTCCATAGAACGCTTACCGGCAGGACAAGATATGTTTTTAAGCGAAGGCATTTTTACAAAATGGACGGGGCCTTGGGATATTACTTTTGTTGAAAAATTTAAACAACGGGATGATTTTGAGTTTGGTTTCTTCCCCATGATGGTTCCGGAAAATAAAAAAGGGCCTGTTTACACCTACTCTGACCCTAAGAATATGGTGATTTTTAATACCTGTACACAGCCACAAAAAGCATGGGAATTTATAAAAACCTTGATCGATAAAGAAGGGGATAAGAAATTACTGGAATTCACAGGGCAATTACCAAACAGGAAAAATATAGAAACCGATTCAATATTTCAAGAATATTTTGAGAATAACCCAAAAGTTAAAATCTTTGCCAAACAGGCCAACTATATAAAAGGTGTTGATAATTCTGAATATATTATTGAAGTCTTGGATATTATATCTCAGGAATATGAAGCCTGCGTTATCTATAATAAAAAAACACCCGAAGAAGCCATCCGGGATGCCGAAAAAGCGGTGAATGTGTTATTAACGGGGAGGAAGAATTAAAAAGAAATTATAAATGATTAACCACAGAGGACACTAAGAAGACACTGAGGACACAAAGGTTAATGAATTATAATTGATTTGATATAAAAGTAATTTGATTTGCCTTAACACATATTACTCTGTGAACCCTGCCTGCGGCTGGCAGGTTTGCGAATAACTTTGTGCCCTTAGTGGTTAAAAAAAAATACTCATTAAAACATAATAATGTTTAAAAGGAAGAGCATATATAAAACCCCAAATAAACCCAAGGGATGGAAAAAAACCATGATGCCCTACCTCATGGTATCACCTTATATAATTCACTTTATCGTTTTTGTGGCCTTTCCTGTGTTGTTTTCTTTGGTGCTTACGTTTCATGAGTGGAATATTATTTCGCCCATGAAATTTAAAGGTTTCAACAATTATATTAAAATGTTTAACGACCGCATGTTTTGGAAGGCCATTGTAAACACCTTGCAGTTTTTAGTTATTCATATCCCATTGCAATTAATTTTCGCCTTGGCATTGGCCGAGTTTTTAAATCAGAAAATACGGTTTAAAGGTTTTTTTAGGGCTGCCTTCTTTTTGCCTGTGATCGTTTCGGGCGTGGTAGTGACCATGCTGTGGCAACAGTTATTTGGTTTCGACACGGGTTTGTTTAATAGGATTTTAGTGTCTGTTGGCTTAGACAGAGTAGGTTGGCTGGTCGATCCCGATATCGCCATGACTTCCATTGCGATTATGGCCACATGGAAAAACGTAGGCCTTTATGTTATCTTATTTTTGGTAGGCTTGCAAACCGTGCCTGCTCATTATTACGAAGCCGCGTCGATAGAAGGTGCTTCGCATTGGCAAAAATTTAGACGCATCACCTTACCCATGATCAACCCTACCATTTTTATGGTAGTTATTCTATCAACTATAGGTGGTTTTTCCTTATTTATCGAGCCCTATATCATGACCGGCGGCGGGCCCTTAAACAGCACCTTGTCTTCTGTATTATATATTTATAAACAGGCATTTCAATATTACCATATGGGCTATTCGGTAACCTTAGGGTTCTTTTTCGCCATGTTGATCTTAGCCGTTGTGGCCATTCAAAAAAAATATTTAGAAACCGATATATAACCTAGAGACGCAAAATTTTGCATATGAATGTTGAATAGAATAAAAAAAAATGAATATCAAACACCGATTAACACCCCGATAGATATCGGGATGATTTCAGAAGAGACGCAATGTTTTGCGTCTAATCATTAAATATAATGAAAAAGAAAATAGCAATATACACACTACTTATCACAGCGTCCTTAACGTTTCTATACCCATTTTTTTGGATGATCGTGACATCACTATCACCCGAAAAGGAAATAGGGGGTTTAGTTGCTTTGCCTACTCAATTTACATGGGATAATTACATTCAGATGTTTTCTAAAATACCCATAGGAAGGGCATTTTTTAATAGCATTTTTACCGCATTAATGACCACATCTGGGGTGATCTTATTTTGCTCCATGGTAGGTTATGCCTTGGCGAAAATGAATTTTAGAGGGCGGAATCTTATTTTTTATGTCATCATTTTTACCATGACATTGCCCTTTCAAATCACTTTGATCCCCAATTATATCACCATGGTAAAATTGAATTTGGTAGATACCTATGCTGCTTTAGTCATTCCGTTTCTGTTAAATTCGTTTGCCATATTAATGTTTCGACAGGCTTTTAAAACCATTCCCGATGCTTTAATTGATGCCGCCAGAGTGGATGGCTGTAGTGAACCACGCATTATTTTTCAAATCCTCTTTCCCAATATAGTACCCACTATAGTTACGGTTGGTATTTTAACCTTTATGAATTCTTGGAATGAGGTATTATGGCCATTAATTGTCATCCGAAATGAAGACATGATGACCATGCCTCAAATGGTGACCTTATTTTCGGTAGGCGGAAGAGCAGAGGCCCAAATAGGGGTGAAATTAGCCGCTGCCGTAGTATTGGCATTGCCTATTATGATTGCCTATTCGTTTTTTCAAAAATATTTTATCCAGAGTATGGCAAGTTCGGGGGTTAAAGAATGATTTATTAAAGAAGAGGAAAGAGCAAAGAAAAAAGAGTAGAGACGCAAAATATTGCGTCTGAACGTTGAAGTATCAAAAACGAATCAACAAGAATAAATAAAATATAGAAAAGGGCAAGACCCAGAACCCATGACCTACCAACTATCAACTAAAACCTAAATGAAAATAAACCGATCAACTACTCGAATTAAGGCAAACCATAACCGCGTTATCATAAACCATTTAAGCTTGGGTGCCGATAATAGTATAGGACGCGTGCAGCGTTTAATTAGCCAGGTACTTTCTTTTTCTGAGGAAGAAATAGAGGTATTACACGAGGAGATCATGAGCAGTTTTAATAAGCGTCATCGTAAGTTTGAATACTATGTTGAAAAGCATTTTAAGAAAATTGAATCAGGAATCCCTCAAGGAACAGAACTCAGTCCCAAACGAAAAGTAGTTTTAGGCGCTTATTTCTCTAAAGAATATTCCATACAATCGGCCGCCTTATTTAACCCCTCGATGGTGGCGCACCCCAACCAAGAGGGTCTTAAGGAAGGGGAAAAACGCTTTATAATAAGTTTGCGTTCGGTAGGTGAAGGGCATATTTCTTCAATCGAATTTAGAAGCGGCGTAGTGAACCAAGATGGTTATTTAACCTTAGATCCAGAAA
>JAESQB010000220.1 GCA_016765375.1 Flavobacteriaceae bacterium
TAGACATAAATCCTCAACAGTTGTAAATAGACTTGTTGCCCCAACATTCGCATAACTTAAAACGCTCTTCTTATAACCCGTATCATCAGAGAAATAAGAATAAGCTCTATTCTTTACGATTTTTTCATGATCATCGTAAAATAGGGTGTTCGACATTCCTAATGAATCGAAAATTCTCGATCTTGTAAATTCAGCAAATGACTTGCCCGATACTCTGGATACTACTTCAGCCAGTAGCGTAAAACCAGTATTAGAGTATGAATACTCTTCTCCAGGATCGAAATTCAAAACTTTTTGTTTCGCCACTATCTTAAGTATATGTTCTTTATTGATAACGTCATCAAGACGCCAACCAGCCATTGCTAATAAATTCCATTGATCCCTTAGTCCACTTGTATGTGAAGCCAAGTGCCTCAACGTTATGATCTTGCCGAAATCAGGAACTTCAGGAATATATTTTCTTACATCATCATCAAAGCTCAATTTCCCTTCATCAACTAGGAGAAGTATTGAGAAAACAGTAAACTGCTTTGAAATTGAGGCAATGTGAAATATTGTTGAAGATGTTACTGGGATGCCATACTCAAGGTTAGCACTTCCATAACCTTTTTGAAATACTATTTCACCGTCCTTGACGACAGCTACGGCAGCACCAGGTTTGTCTATGTTGTCATATTCAGCAAATACGATATCAATGAGTTCTTCACTATCACTTGAATAGTTTTTAAGGTTTGATTGACAACCGATCGAAAGAATTCCAATCAATGTCAACAGGGTTAGAGAAAATTTGAAATATTTCATGGTATCATAGTTAGGGAATAGCTCACAACACTTGTATATAAACACTTTTTTATACAGCATCATCTAAAAGTATTTTGTTAATGAAAACTGCAGATAGCTGTCGTTCCTAATGAGATAAAGAAACTCCGCTGGGTCAATATTGTTGAAACCCGATGCTTCGATGCTTATTTTCCATGAATCTCCTAGTCTGCGATTGGCTTCGACAAAATAACGCAGCGTTTTACTGTTCCGGTCAATTACGATTCCGCCAAGGAAATCGGTACTTTGCGGGTCGTTAAAAGCAATACGGCTTCCAAAAAAAAGATCATCATTAAGCCCATTAATAGATTCGGAGCCTCTATCGTCAAAATTGTATTCTGCTAGCATTCCTAAGTCAATGCCAGAGCTAAATAGATTACTGAATGTGTATTCGCCACCAAGAGTAAAGGCGGTAATGGTTTTGCGCTTGCTTTTTCGATAAATCAGTTCTGCTTTCCAAAGCATTGAGCCCGTTGAAGCTTGAATATCAATTCCTGTTTGATTAATCAGTTCGTAATGAGAGCTAAATGTCATTGTCCGCCCGGGGCGGATTTTAAATAATGGCAAACGGCTTGTGCCGTAAAAATGAGAAATCCCTAAATCGAACACGCCAATTGAATGTGACCAGCGAATGGCCAGATCGAGATTGTATTTTTCTGAATTACTTTCATAAGTTGTATTGGAGGTATCCAATTCAAAAGGCGGGCGCAAGCGACCCTGTTGGCCCGGAAACTTCATTTCACGGAAGTATGTCATGGCATAGAGGTCAATGGTTCCCCAATTTTGATTAAAGGAAGCATGAATCATGGGTTGTCCGAGCTTATGCTCTACATCAGAACCTTCTAATACATCGGCTTGATTTATGATATTTACCAGGTTATTGGACTCGGTGACGCCCCAGAATATTTTCTTAATCCCTATGCTAAGTTCCCAGTTTTTAAAAATGCCCTGCCAATAGAGTTCACGAATATCGGCATGGCTGCGTTTGCGATCGTGCTGGTCAATCCGGGCAAAACCTGTGAATTGTAATAGTTGTTTGCCTTTGTTCCATTCCAAATAGATTTCGGGCTGAAAGCGCATTGAAAAGTACTCCTGATGCTGGCCAGGATAGAGGGCATCATCAGGAAAGTAACGATAATCCACTTTAATATTTCCCGAGACCTCAGAATAGATTTTAGATTTTTCAATACTGTCCTGGGCAGAAGTTGTTCCCATATTAAAAAATAGGAATATCAACCCAAGCCCAAATATAAAACGACTCTTACCCATTATCTGGCTCTTTTTAAAGCGTTTTGTGAAAAATTGGCTTTTGTAAGGTTTACACCAAATGCTCTATCACTAAATACGAGTAATGTCTCTTTGACATTTTGATGATTCACCATTTTTAAGGTATTGGCCCTCCAATATTTTGATAAGTATTGCTTGTAGTTGGAAAAGCTTAGGGTTTTAAGTAGTGCATCTTTGCGATCGTAGTATTCAATTTTTTCAACCCTATAGTTGGCCTTGTTGAGCCATACAATGTTTCGTTTATACCCAGAACTTTTGGATACCGGATAACGCTCTATTTTATAGCTGTCTTGTCCATTTATTTTTTCTTCTAAAATAAATTTATAGGTGTATTTCTCAACTTCCTGAGAAGAAAGGTCTTCATAAGCAAATTCACTTCCCATAAACGGTCCCGACTTATTAGAAGACGATATGCGCTTTACCCTTTTAATTGCCGGTAGATAAAGCCATTGATCATCATCACCAATTTTATGGGTATAGATCATGCTAGCGGTTCCTTTTACATCTTTAGGTGTGTCAAAAATCGTCATCGACATATCGCCATCTCCTTCTACTTCCATAGTGTAGCCATGCATCTTACGCGTGGTTTTTTGTCCGTTTCTATTGGTAAGTGTCATGGTTAATGTATTGGAAGAACTAGCCCAACCATTGTCTGCTTTTTCTGCTTCTTGCACGATTTCCAACCCTGTTTTTAAAGGCATAAATGCGGTGCCTATTAGTGCTATAACTATTGTTATTGTAAATATTACTATTGTTTTCATCTGTTTATTTTTATTGTTTTTTAATGGTCATATGTAACCTTTGATGATTAAAATAATCGTTTCCTTGTGAGTTTAAAGATTATTTTAATCATGTCGGTTTCATTTTTTCATTTTTTTATTGGATTAATACTGATGATCTAGGATCTCACTTTTACTTCCACGCTTGTGCTGAGCGGAGTCGAAGTAAGCTCAAGTTCTTCAATAGGTTTTTCAACAGGTTCTTGGATTTTAACTTTATCTAATTTCAGTAGCAGTGCCGGAAGCAAAAGCAAGTCGAATACTAAAGCGGCCACTATTGTAATGGCGGTTACTTTAGCCATGTCGGAATTAAATATAAAGGAAGACTGCATCAATACTGTGAAACCTGCTGTGAGTACGACAGTGGTGACTATAATGGCATGCCCTACTGTTGAAAAAGCATAGCGTAAGGCGTCTTCTGGTGATTTACCCAACTCTCTTCGCCCTCGAATATATTTAGCGAGTAAATGAACCGTATCATCCACAACAATGCCAAGGGTCATACCCATTACCACGGCCACGGCCATATTTATTTGTCCGTTAGTGAGCCCCCAAATGCCAAAGGCAACCGCTATTGGCGTGATGTTAGGGATGATGCTAAGCGCGCCATATTTGAAACTTCGGAATACAAATATGAGAATAAATGAGATGAGTATCAGTGCTCCAAAACCACTCTTTAGCATACTAATCATATTGGTTTTTGTTATGTGAGCAAACATAAGGGAGGTACTAATACCGTAGGAAAACATATGTTCGGGTGCGTTATCCCGTAACCATTGCTCAGCCCTTTCTGTAAGTGCCATTATTTCATTACTTGAAGTATTATTAAGCGTAACGGTAAACCGAGTTTCCGATTTATCTACATTAATCTGGTTGTTCAAATCTAAACCATAAGGCAAGGACATTTCATAGAGCAGCAAATATTGTGCAGCTTCGTCTTTAGCATCCGGAATCTTGTAGTAGTCAGGATTATCACTATGCATCGATTTATTAACCTGCTTCATGATTTTTGAAAAACTGTTTACGTGCATAACATCTTTCTGCTGCTTGAACCATTTATCGAATTCATCCAGTTTCTTAAGATATTTTGGATCGCTAATGCCGTCGGCTTCTCCCGATCCAAGCGCATATTCAATATTGTAAATACCGGTAAGGTTTTCGCTGATAAAGTTGGTGTCAGTTCTGAATTTTACGTCTTTAGCAAAGAATTTTACGAACTCATTATTCAGTTCGTTTTTAAAAGAAAAAGCACTAAGACCTATAAGGGCTATCACAGAAAAGATAAGCACTTTCCGGTTATGGCGAATGACAAATTCAATCAGGAGGTCAAGAAATTTCGGGCGCTCATGCTTGTCGGCAGACATGGTTTTCGTTTTCACTCGAGCTGGTAAAATAGCCATCAATGCGGGAAGCAGTAAAACTGAGAATCCGAACGCAGCTGCAACCCCTGTAGCGGTAATATTGCCAAGATCATGAAATGGGGTGCCTTCAGCAAAGTTTAACGTTAAGAACCCTATTATGGTGGTGACACTGGTAATTAATAGGACCTTGAAGTTAATGCGAAGGCTTTCAACAATCGCTTCTCTTTTTTGCATCCCGGAACGCATCAGTTGAAACATGGTAACCAACAGGTGAATGCTATCGGCAATGGCAAGGGTCATAATTACAGTTGGCGCAGAGGCTGAAGGTCCGGTTAACTGAATTCCAAACCAGCCGGCCAGTCCCATAGCAACCACAATTGAAAAAAGTAGAACAAATAATGCGGTAAACATACCACTTAGGCTGCGGGTGGTGATTAAGACCATTATTAGAATGATGAGAAACATTAATGGCACCAGTGAGCCCATATCACTCATGGCAATTTCAGAGAGAGAGCCATTTAACAGGACATTTCCAGAAATATAGGTCTTGTGACCCGGGTGTGTTTTTTCCCACTCTTTTACCATTTTACGGGAGTGCTGCATAACTTCCATAAGAGCCTTGGGATTATCTTTCGGAAGGTTAACCGTGATATTGACGGCAGTAATTGAGGCATCTTTGTTAATGAGACGATTTAGAATCAAGGGTTCGTTTACCGCTATTTCTTTTATTCGCTGTAGTTCGGCATCGGATTTATTGGCAGCCTCACTGGCAAGATTCTCTACATACATATCGTCACCTACGGAGTGCATGTGCTGAAAGTTGGAAAGTGCATCCACCCTTGCTGAGAATGGTATTTGCCAGCCCATTTTTTCTAAGTCCTCAATGGCCGAGAGCGTTTCCCTTGTAAAAATGGTGCCGCTTTCCGGGGCAATTACTATAAAGACATTATCATCTTTAGTGAACTTCTCTTGCAGGGCATCAAATGCCAAGACCTGAGGGTTGTCTTCATTAAAAAAGATATGGTAGTCGTTGTTGAAGGTAAGAAATCTACCACCACTGCCAGCAATCATAGTGATGACCACAGCAGCCAATAGGATAAACCAACGCCTTTTAATGACCCATTTTGCGAAACTTGTTATTTGTTTGTTATTTTTCATATTGTTCTTTCTTTTTTAGAATGCTTCCATTTTTAATGGTGTCCATGACATTATAATTGCCATGGCCACCGTTATATCTCCTGTCTAACTGATAGAATATCTACCAGCATATTCGCTGTCTTTATCTAAGAATTCTTGTAATTCTGCTATCGGAATTTCCCGATCCATACTGATTGCAATTTCCTTTGGTTTACGTAATATATACATCAGCTTAATTTTCGACATACCAACCAGGGTAACATCCGGATGCTTTTCTATTTGATCTTTAACGTGGTTTACACATCCTGTGCACATTATATTGCTAACTGTATAAGTTTTTGTCATGATTTTTAGTTTTATTTATAATTGTTAAATACATCTCTCCGCTTGACAAAAGGTTAAGATGTTTTGGTTTAATTCAATCGTATTGAAATAATTTGTTTGAGTTCTTCTGACCATAATATACTATAGTGTCCTAAGTCTTCTAATTCAATTAATTCGGATAGGGGAAAGTCGTTATGTACCTTACGAGCTAAATCTATAGGCAAA
>JAESQB010000221.1 GCA_016765375.1 Flavobacteriaceae bacterium
AAGTCGTAACCGAAGAAGAGATTCAAAAAAGGGTAAAGCAAGCTGGTTTTACACCTAAAGAAATAAGTTTTAGCAATCTTGTAGCAAAAGAAGAAGACGACGAATAACGAATATTGATTTGTTGAGAAATTCTAACAACTAGCTTCTAATACTTAATATCTAATGCAACTTATGAAAAGAGCAGTAGTATTGTTTTTTCTAATCTCTTTATGTTTAACCGCTTGTAAAACTTCCCCAAAAACCTGGATATTTAACAAGACCATTGCAGTAAAGAATGTGCAACCTGTGGGGATTTTGGTCGAAAATCAAAACATTTGGCTCTCAGATGCAATTAACAATCGTGTTGTAAAGTTAAATATGGCAGGAGAGATTCTTAAAGAATACCCCAATTTTAACCGTCCTATGCATATCACTTTAGAGAACTCTCAAGTTTATGTACCCGAATATTTAACCGATTCCATAAAAATTATTTCCGAAGGAAATATTAAGAGTTTTAATCTCATTGAAACGCCAGACGCTCCGGCTTCAGTAGCTGTAAGTGGTACTACCCTTGCCGTGGCCGATTTTTACAACCACCGTATTATAGTGCAACAAGACAGCACAAGCATGAGTTTTGGAAAAAAAGGCGATAGTGATGGTGAATTTTACTACCCTACCGATGTCCAATTTTTTGGTGATTTAATTTATGTGGCAGATGCCTATAACAACCGTGTGCAGGTGTTTGATAAAACCGGGAAATTTCAAAAAATAATTGGTTGGCAAGATCAAATAAATGTCGCTTCAGGACTGTATGTAACCGAGAGCAATATTTTTGTCTGTGATTTTGAAGGCAATCGCGTTTTAATTTATGATCTAGAAGGTAGCCTTATACAGACACTTAGTGATAATCTTGTTAAACCTATTGATGTTTTTGTCTCTAAAAAAACCTTGTATGTGGCTAATTACGATGGCAGCTCGGTAGCCATTTTTAAACTTCAATAATGCTACTTATTTAAGTTTTGATTTTTTAAAATATTATTTTACCTCTAACCTCTAACCTCTAGCCTCTAGCCTCTAACTTCTATTCTCTATCCTCTAACTTCTATTCTCTATCCTCTATCCTCTATTCCCTGCCTGCCGGCAGGCAGGTCTAGTTTCTAGCTCACTTTCCCTTTTCCTTTATAGCATTTTTTTTAAAATCGGGGTTTTGACTTAAAATTTTTATCTTTAAGAGATTTTTTATTCTTCGATCTAGACGAATAAATTTATAGTATTAATCTTAACCATTTAAAAAACACATAATCATGAGAACGATTCTTTTAATTTTAATCCTGGCTTGTTTTGCGGCATGCCAACAAGACAAAGGCCATGAGTTATATTCTATTGAACAGTTTTATGAGAATACAAGAATAAGTGGCGGTGCTTTTTCTGAAGATGAATCCAAATTACTGGTAAGCAGTGACGAATCGGGGATTTTTAATGTTTATGAAATTGATATTGAAGATGGTTCCATGAGTCCTGTTACAACATCTACAGAAGAATCGTTTTTTTCTATTGATTATGTGCCGGGTAGTGACAATATGTTATACGCTGCAGATAAAGGCGGAAACGAGATAGATCATATTTATTTATTAAAACAAGATGGTAGCAGTACCGATTTAACTCCAGGGGAGAAAGAGAAAGCCGGATTTTTTGGTTGGAGCGAAAATAAAAAAGCCATGTATTATACCTCCAATAAGCGGGATCCCCGTTTTTTTGATCTCTATAAAATGGGCACTGACACTTGGAGCCCTGAAATGATCTATGAAAACAAAGATAATTTGTCGATTACAGACATGTCTTCAAACGAAAATATATTAAGCATACAGAAAGCCATTACCACCAGTGAAAACAAATTGTTTTTATTTGATAAAAGTACAAATACCACTACTGAAATTTCGGAAGCTCCGGGATCTTATAATGGCTCGGGTTTTAGTAAAAACAATGCTTACTTCTATTATATTACCAATGTAGGTCAGGAGTTTTCCTATTTAATAGAATATGAAATAGCTACAGGCAACAGAACCTTGCTTTTTCAAACCCATTGGGATGTGATGTACAGTTATTTAAGCGAAAAGGAAACCTATCGCGTTATCGCTATTAATGAAGACGGAAAAAACACCCTGATCATTAAAGATAATACTACACAACAACCCATTGACTTTCCTGAAGTAGAAGGTAATATCACATCGGTAAGTTTTTCAGACAGTGAAACTAAGATGCGTCTTACGGTAGGTGGCTCAAACTCTTCCAATAATATATACCTCTACTACTTAAAGACCAAAGATCTACGAAATTAACAGAGACACTCAATCCCGATATGAGTTCAGAGAATTTGGTTGTCGCAGAAGTGGTGCGTTTTAAATCGTTTGATGGTTTAGAAATCCCAGCCATATATTACAAACCTTTAAACGCTTCTCCAGAAGCTAAAGTGCCGGCTTTGGTATGGGTGCATGGTGGACCCGGTGGGCAGTCCCGTGTTGGCTATTCGGCTTTAATTCAGTATTTGGTCAATCACGGTTATGCCATCTTAGCGGTTAACAATCGCGGTAGTAGTGGTTATGGAAAAACCTTTAATAAAATGGACGATCGCAACCACGGCGAAAAAGATTTACAAGATTGTATCTGGGGTAAAAAATGGTTGCAAGAACAAGATTATATCCATACCGATAAGATTGGTATCATTGGCGGGAGTTACGGTGGTTATATGACCATGGCTGCTATGACCTTTACTCCCGATGAATTTAAGGTAGGGGTTAATATTTTTGGAGTGACCAACTGGTTGCGTACCTTAAAATCTATTCCGCCTTATTGGGAATCGTTTAGAACGGCCTTATACACCGAAAT
This sequence comes from Flavobacteriaceae bacterium, assembly GCA_016765375.1. GTDB lineage: Bacteria > Bacteroidota > Bacteroidia > Flavobacteriales > Flavobacteriaceae > NORP215. The sequence goes on from JAESQB010000221.1 coordinate 2,866, forward strand.
GGGTGACCCTTATACCTCAGATTCCATCCGTTTGCATAGGGTGTCGCCATTGTTTCATGCACAACATGTAAAAAGCCCCATTATGGTACTTCAGGGATCTAACGACCCTCGTGTTTTACAGATAGAGTCAGACGAGATTGTTGCCGCCGTTAAGAAAAACAAGGTTCCGGTAGAGTATATTGTCTTTCCTGATGAAGGCCATGGTTTTGTGAAGAAAGAAAACGAAATAAAAGGCTATGGACAAATATTAAAGTTTTTAGATACCTATTTGAGGGAGGTTTCTGAGGAATAAATGTTTAAAATGACTAAAGGCTAGAAGTTAGAAATTAG
>JAESQB010000222.1 GCA_016765375.1 Flavobacteriaceae bacterium
CAACACCTTCTTGCTCTAAAAATTCATATCGAAAACCAAGCCCGTCATCATAGACTTTAAAATGAATGTTGAATTTTCGGTGGGGGGCTTTTTCTTCCTGTAGTTTTACGATGAGTTGGTTGTAATTGTTTCGAACCGAGCGTTGTTCACCCCAAGGCATTTCCCAAGTTTCATTTTGAGTATTGGTTTCCACCCCAATGAGTTTTAAACCTTTTTGTAAAGGTGCTTGGTCTTTAAACTCGAATCCCATTGATGAGCTGTCAATAGCGATATTGTTTTTGTGTTTTACCAAATAATGAGGGATGCTATCCTTGCTTAAATAAAATTCAACCTCAATTGTGTTTGAGGGCGAGCTAATGGTGGTATTCAATGTGTTGTTTTTGCATCCTATCATCATCAGTAATGAAAATGCAAATAGAAATAGAGATCTTAGTTTTGTCATGGTCATGTATTTTTTAATCGTTTTTTATGCTGAATTTAAAGTTTGTTTCTGTACCGTCTTTAGAGGTAGGAATTTCTGTTTCTGAAAATAAAACACCTTTGCTTTTATGCTTAAAAGGTGTGGATATTGGTATTAATTGATCGCCAAAAAGGCCGAATTCAATATTTAATAATAAGGTAGATTTACCGCCTTTTCGGTGAATGGTAAATGTCACTTCGTCGCCATCTTTTTCTAAAGTCATTTTAAATTCACCCTGCTCGTGTAATGGAATTGTTTTGCTCTCCCAATTGTCCCATCCGGGCGGTAAGTGGGGTTGCAGGTTTATTTTATTATTGGGCAAGTCTAATCGCATGCCCGAAAGGTATTGTATGAGTGCCACCGCATTTATAGCTGACTCCCAGGGACGAAGCGTACCACCTACTGGAATAATTTCGGTATCGCTGTATTCGTAATATTCTGAATATAATCCACGATCCGAAGCATAGGACAATAAAAGTTGGGCGGCTTCATGTGTTAAAGGATGCTGACTTCTGGACAGGGCGTATAATAAATACCCGGGGTCCATGCCTGTGGCCCATTCTACCTTTGGAATAACACGTAGAGGGTTGGTTAACTGGTTGAGTGCAATCTTGAGATTGGATTGGGGTATTTCATCTAAGGGTTTGCCCATTTCAAGATAAAACCATCGCAATAAGGCATCAAAAGCAGGACGGTTATCGGTGTTTTCGAAATTGTCACTGGCATCTCTTGTATAGCGAAAATACCCTTCTTCGAGTAGCCACATTCTTCTGAAAAGCGCATCTATAGGCGCCTTGTTTATGGTCTCAAATTCTAGAGCATCTTCTTTTTTCTCAAGCCTTGTAGCAAGGTCTTTCATAAAATCAGTAGCCGAGATAAACAAGAGTTGGGAGTCTGTCATTTCATCGGCAAATTTGGGTGTGGTTTTAGGATTGTTGGTATAAGATTCGTCTACACCATAAGGCAATACACCATTAATACTGGGTTTTTGAATGTTTATATTGTATTTTAAACGTTTGTAATAGGGCTTTAAAGCCTCTAGATCACCAGTGGCCTGATAATATTCTTTGGCCATTAAAACAATATAACTGGGCACTTCGGCATTGGCATGATCGCCGTTCTTTGCATTGGCATCGCTAAGCCAAATGCTTGGATCTTTTGGACTGTCAAATAAATCGTGTGCATTTTGGATGCCGTCATGATTTTGTTTGGTGATATAGAAATTTAAAATCTCGAGCGCTTTTTCATATTCTCCAGCGGCAAGAAATAGTTTGAAGGATCCAAATTGATCGCGCACATAATACATGGGATACATATAAGGTTGCGCCATGATACCGCCTTCGTTGGCTTTACAAGCCTTACAAAGATTTAGAGTTGCGTTAATGGATTGGGTTAAAGCATCGTTTTCCCGACCTTGGCTACTAAATAAAAAGGCGTCTCTGTTTTGAGTTGATCGATCGATCAAGGCCGTAAGATCTTGATTTTTCAGATCATTGAGTTTTTTTAGTGTCTTTTTTTCTATTGCCGAAGTGGCATTTTTTTCGGTGACGATATAAAGGTATATCGTACGTGTTTCCAGAGGTTTCATCAGGCCTAGATCTACAGAGAAACCTGTATTGTTTGCTTTTATATTGACACTTTCATTGTTAGAAACAAGTGTTGTTGCTGCGGCTCGATGCGGAAAAAGCTTGCTGTAAATGGCATCATCGGGTACAGTAGTTGAAATTTCCTGCCATAAGGCACGGTTGGTCCCCACGAGAATAATGCTGTTATTATCCTGGTTGACTTGCAAGAGTTTGTCTTCTGGAACCGAGGCTCTGGGTTTTAAGTTGGGACCACATTTGTCTCGCCATCTTAAAGCCATGGCTTCGTCTACTTCTTTACCGTTATACATGCCATAAAAGCCATTTCTTAAATCGGGATATACCGGGATGTGTATTTGTCCTGTTTCTGCATTTGAGTTTTCAGCTTTGCTAAGGGTAATTTCTCTTATAAAGGCAGATTCGTCAGACAGAAGAATGTCTTTAGTTTTAAGATTGAGAGTTTCAGTTTTAGAGCGTACTCCAAAAAATGAATTAAGTGTTGTGGGATTGACAATTTCTTCGGTTTCCCAACTTAGGGTGTCTTTATTGATGATGGGAATAACCTCCCAACCATAACCTAAACTTCCTACAGAATAGGTAGGGCCAATAAGCCAAGCTATTCTGGTTAAACCTGCTTTGTTTTCGGTGAGTTGCGATTTGCCTATTCTGGCCAGTTCTTTACCAATCCCGGCTACCATATACATATTCCCGTTGCCTAATACATAGCCGTCGTGAAGGTCAAGGCGCTGCCTGTTTTCAATATTAAAGGTTTTATTGTTAGAAGTGGTGTTTGTCTGGTTTGTACAACTTAAGGTTATAAGGGCTAAAATTATAAAGAATGATTTTTTCATATGTTTTTATTCCTGTTTTTTAAGCATTATATTTTAGCCATTAGTCAAAAGTTATTTATATTCTCTTTTTTCTATTTCCCATAATCCATCACTCATAATTCATAATTCAAAAACTCATTATTAATCTCCTTCCTGCATGGTATGATATAC
>JAESQB010000223.1 GCA_016765375.1 Flavobacteriaceae bacterium
AAAAAGGTTTTGTTTATTAATGAACACTCTTTTTATATTGAATATGTTTATGGGCTTTTTTTTGTAATTTTGAATATCAACCTCCAAATAAATAAGGTTTGAATCTTTATTTTAAAAGGGATAGACATGAAGCAATTATTAGTTCTTTTTCTTTTAATAAGCCTACAACTGTTTTCACAAACACCTTGTGAAAGTGGTTTTGCCGAAAGTTTTCCCTGTGACAAATACAATTTACAATCGAACCTCCCCATAAATACTTTTAATGCCTCTTTGGTAAATGATTCTTGGGGCTGGACAGATCCTAGCAATCAAAAGGAATACGCCCTAGTTGGTTTAAACAACGGAACCGCTTTTGTTGACGTTACTAACCCGACAAATCCAATATATTTAGGAAAGCTCCCTACACAAACTCAAAACAGCAGTTGGCGCGATATTAAGGTGTATAATAACCACGCTTTTATAGTGAGCGAGGCCTCTGGGCATGGCATGCAGGTATTTGATTTAACACGATTAAGAAATGTTGTCAGTCCACCTCAAACCTTTACCGTTGATGCACATTATTCGGGTTTCGGGAATGCGCACAATATTATTATTAATGAACAATCTGGTTATGCCTATGCTTTAGGCACGAATACTTTTAGCGGAGGATCACATTTTATTAATATACAAAACCCAACAAGCCCTACCTCAGCAGGGGGTTTTAGTGGGCACGGCTACAGTCATGATGCGCAAGTAGTGACCTATAGCGGCCCAGATGTCGATTATACGGGCAAAGAAATATTAGTTGGCAGCAATATAAACAAGGTGTCTTTAGTTGATGTCACAAACAAATCCAACCCCATTTCTATTACAACGGTAACATATAACAATATTAACGCGGCACATCAAGGGTGGTTTACCGAAGATCAAGTTTATTTTTTAGTAGGCGATGAACTCGACGAACAAAAAACAGGTATAAATACCAGAACCATTGTTCTTGATTTTACAGACCTGGACAACCCTTTGGTTCATTTTGAATATTTGAGTTCTAACAAATCTATTGACCACAACGGCTATATAAAGAACAATACTTTTTAATTAGCAAGTTATACTGCCGGGCTAAGAGCAATAGACATTAGTGACATCGTAAATAAGAATTTTTCTGAAACAGGCTTTTTCGACACATTCCCAGCTAATGATAATAGTGGTTTTGGCGGTGCCTGGAGTGTTTATCCTTTCTTTGCTAGTGAAAACATCATAATAAGCGATATGAATAGCGGGCTTTTTTTGGTAAAACAACCTAATTTATCTATCCCCGATATTAAAAACAGGGTAAACTTTAGTTTATACCCAAACCCTGCTAGCAACGAGGTAATAATCAAAACTAAAAGCAGAGCCCTTATCAATTCGGTGAAAATTTATTCTATTTTGGGTAAAGAAATAAAAACCTTAAACATTTCGGGGAAATCCTCTGTGAGTCTCGACCTTAGTTCTTTTGCCAAAGGCATATACCTCATTCAAATTAACAATAACACCTTTAAGAAACTCATCAAGCTGTAGTTTAATTTTAAAAAAGGGCTCTTTTATCAATTTTCGCTATAGTTCCATAATTTATAAATTAATCAGCAGCGTATATAAACATTGCAAAAAACCGTATCTTTGCAGCGTATTTTAGACTAAATCTAATACATATGATAAAAGTAAGCGATACTGCAAAAACTAAAATTGTTCAGTTAATGACTGAAGATGGATTTGATGCGGTTTCTGATTTTGTACGAGTGGGTGTGAAAAGCGGAGGATGTTCAGGCTTATCATACGATCTAAACTTTGATAAGGCGGTGAATAATGACGACAAACTTTTTGAAGATAATAACGTTAAAATTTTAGTAGACAAAAAAAGCTTTTTATACCTTGTGGGAACCACCCTTGAGTATAGCGGCGGATTAAACGGAAAAGGGTTTGTTTTTAACAATCCCAATGCCAATAGAACCTGCGGCTGCGGAGAAAGTTTTTCATTATAAAAAAATTATGAGCAAGTACACAGAAGACGATTTAAAGAAAGAGCTCGAAACCAAAGAGTACGAATACGGATTTTATACCGATATAGAATCCGACACCTTCCCTGTGGGTTTAAACGAAGACGTTGTAAGAGCCATTTCTGCTAAAAAAGAAGAGCCCGAGTGGATGTGTCAATGGCGTTTAGAGTCTTTTCGTTATTGGAAAGAAATGACAGAACCCGAATGGGGAAATATTAAATATAAAAAACCCGATTTTCAGAACATTTCTTATTATTCTGCCCCGGGAAACAAACCTAAATATGACAGCATTGACGAGGTAGACCCCGAATTGCTAGACACCTTTAAAAGATTAGGTATTTCTTTAGAAGAACAAAAAAAACTGGCAGGGGTTGCGGTAGATATTGTGATGGACTCGGTTTCTGTTGCTACTACATTTAAGAAAACACTTGCCGAAAAAGGCATTATATTCTGTTCGATTTCCGAAGCCATAAGGGAACATCCCGAACTGGTAAAAAAATATTTGGGCTCTGTAGTGCCTCAACGCGATAATTTTTACGCGGCATTAAACTCTGCAGTTTTTAGTGACGGCTCTTTTTGTTATATTCCAAAAGGCGTGCGCTGCCCCATGGAATTATCAACCTATTTTAGAATTAACCAGGCGGGAACCGGACAATTTGAACGCACCTTAGTCATTGCCGACAAAGGCAGCTACGTAAGTTATTTGGAGGGCTGTACCGCCCCATCAAGAGATGAAAATCAACTGCATGCCGCCGTAGTCGAACTTATAGCACTGGACGAAGCCGAGATAAAATATTCAACCGTACAAAATTGGTATCCAGGTGACAAAGATGGCAAGGGTGGTGTCTTTAATTTTGTTACCAAAAGAGGTATTTGTCACAACCATTCTAAGATTTCTTGGACACAGGTAGAAACAGGCAGTGCCATAACCTGGAAATACCCTAGCTGTATCTTAAAAGGCGATAACTCTATAGGCGAATTTTATTCAATTGCCGTAACTAATAACCACCAACAGGCCGATACAGGCACCAAAATGATTCACTTGGGTAAAAACACCAAAAGCACCATTATTTCAAAAGGGGTTTCGGCCGGTTTTTCTCAAAACTCATACAGGGGTCTTGTACAGATTAGTCCTAGAGCCGAAAACGCGCGGAATTTTTCTCAGTGCGACTCCCTCTTAATGGGTAATAACTGTGGCGCTCATACATTTCCGTATATAGGGGCGAAAAACAAAACGGCTATTATTGAGCACGAAGCCACCACTTCTAAAATTGGAGAAGATCAGATTTTTTATTGCAACCAACGCGGTATCGATACCGAAAAAGCAATCGCCCTAATCGTTAACGGTTTTAGCAAAGATGTGCTAATAAACTGCCTATGGAGTTTGCCGTAGAAGCTCGAAAATTATTAGAAATCACCCTTGAAGGATCGGTAGGATAATAAAAACTCATGAGGCAATTTCTTTTAATATTCGTTTTTTTTACACTAATGCTGTCCTGCAAGAGTACTACCAATAACCTTTCTTCTGAAGAATTAAACAAATTAGCTAATCAGGAAAATCATTATAGGGGTGATTTTTATTATACCGAAGATGCTGCTGTTTTTACAACGCCAACCGAAATTTATGGCGTAACGCTTGATGGTAAAGCCTTAGAGCTTGTCAATAAAATTGCACGCATAAAAAAAGACCAATATGATTTGGTTGAAGTCATTGTAAAAGGAAATCTAAACCCTAAAGCCGAAGAAAAAGAAGGTTGGGATATGATATTAACCATAGACGAGATCGTATATGTAAGTGATAAAGCCTCTAAGGCCGATTTAAAAATTTTAAGAACCGAATAAAAATGTTGAAAATAAAAAACTT
>JAESQB010000224.1 GCA_016765375.1 Flavobacteriaceae bacterium
TCAAACAAATTCCTAGAGGGGTCTTTTCAAGCTATGTAAATTCACAATTAAAGCAAGGCGATATTTTAAGAGTATTGCCTCCAAGTGGAAAGTTTAACACCACCCTGGATGTAAAGCAAGCTAAAAATTATGTTTTTTTTGCGGCGGGTAGTGGCATAACCCCAATTATATCGCTTATAAAAACCTATTTGGCATTAGAACCCAACAGCACCGTAAAGCTTTTTTATGCAAATCGTACGCAAAAATCAATTATCTTTAAGGAAGAAATAGAAGGTCTTAAAAACCGTTATTTTGAGCGTTTTCAGATGTATTTTTTCTTAACCAGAGAACAGCGTGATATCCCCTTATTAAATGGACGCTTTACCTCTGAAAAAATTCAGGAATTACTAGCTAAGGTTATTCATGTAGATCAGGTTGATGAATGTTTTGTTTGCGGCCCTCAAAGCATGATATTTATGATTCGTGATGAATCTATCGCTGAAGGCATGTCTGAGAAAAACATACATTTTGAATTGTTTTTTACGGGTGATGAAAATGGAAATAACAATATCGAAATTCTTGAAGAAAAAGCAGAAGGCACACAAGTGACCATCATAGACGGCGGAAAAGAATTTCACTTTACCATGGGTGAGCAATATGATACGGTATTGGATAGTGCATTGGCTGCCGGAGCCGACTTGCCTTTTGCCTGTAAAGGCGGTGTATGCAGCACTTGTAAATGCAAAGTAATTGAAGGTGAACTTAAAATGAAAAAAAATTACGCCTTAGAAGCAAATGAAGTCGCTAAAGGCTATTTGCTCTCTTGTCAGGCAGTACCCATAACCGATAAGGTGGTGGTGGATTTTGATGCCTAATGAATACTGAATATCGAATAATGAACAACGAATAGAGAAGAAAAAAGAATATTGAAATAAAGAAAAGGAGGAGGTTGATGAAATACGATTTAGAAGATAGATTGATTAAATTTTCAATTGTAATTATAAAAATGACTTCAAAAATGAAGACCGGTTTTACAAGTGAACATTTATCTAAACAGATTATCAAGTCATCAACGTCTTCAGCTTTAAATTATGGAGAAGCACAAAGTGGAGAATCTCATAGAGATTTCATTCATAAAATGAAGATTTGTTTAAAAGAATTAAGAGAGACCTTTATAAATCTTAAAATTATAGAAGGCGCAGAATTAATAAATAATTTAGATTTAATTAAAAATATAAAACAAGAAAATAACGAGTTAATCTCAATTTTTGTAACAAGTATAAGAACAAGCAACAGAAAGAACAGACAATAATGGATACTGAATCTCGAATATTGAATCCTATAGGGAGGAATATTAATAGCTTACTTCGACATTCTACATTCGATATTTGGTGTTCGATATTCATAAAGCTATGACTGAAACACAAATAAAAATTTTAGAAGCCCAATTTGAAGCGCGTATTGCCAATGACGAAAAGATAGAGCCTAAAGATTGGATGCCGGAGAAATACCGGAAAACCCATATCAGGCAGATGTCACAACATGCCCATTCAGAAATTATTGGCATGTTGCCCGAAGGCAACTGGATAAGTCGTGCGCCTTCATTACGACGAAAAGTAGCCTTATTGGCCAAGGTGCAGGATGAGGCAGGGCATGGTTTATACCTCTACAGTGCTTGCGAAACCCTTGGCATTACAAGAGAAGAACTCTATGAACAACTGCATTCGGGTAAGGCAAAATACTCGAGTATTTTTAATTACCCCACCATAACTTGGGCCGATATTGGCGCCATAGGTTGGTTGGTGGATGGGGCAGCTATTATAAATCAGGTTCCCTTATGCAATACCTCATTTGGCCCCTATGCCTGCGCTATGGTAAGGGTATGTAAGGAAGAGAGCTTTCATCAGCGTCAGGGTTATGAAATCATGCTGACCCTCTGTAAGGGGACTGTAGAGCAAAAAGCCATGGCACAAGACGCCCTAAACCGATGGTGGTGGCCTGCGCTTATGATGTTGGGCCCTACAGATGATCAATCGGTACATACCGCGCAATCGATGAAATGGAAGCTCAAACGAAAAACCAACGACGAATTACGGCAACAATTTATTGACCAAACCGTCCCACAGGCCGATATTTTAGGGATCAAAATTCCTGATAGCGATTTAAAATGGAATGCAGACAAAGGTTCTTATGATTTTGGTGAGATTGACTGGGACGAATTTTGGCAAGTGGTAAAAGGACACGGCCCCTGTAATAAACAACGCATGAAAGCCAGAGTAAGCGCCTGGGAAAATGGAGCATGGGTTCGCGATGCGGCTATGGCTTATGCTGAGAAAAATAAATAGATTATCCTGCAAGGTTTTAAAAACCTTGTAGGTATTAAAATGGAAATTATAATTAAAAAGATACCCGCCTGCGCGGGCAATATTATGAAAAAAAACTGGCCCCTTTGGGAAGTATTTGTAAGAAGTAAAAACGGCTTAGACCACCGCCATTTCGGGAGTCTTCACGCTGCAGATGAAGAAATGGCTTTAGAGAATGCCCGTGACGTATATACCCGGCGCAACGAAGGCGTGAGCATTTGGGTGGTGGAATCCAAACACATCAGGGCTTCAAACCCTGATAATAACGGCGAACTTTTTGAGCCCGCTAAGGATAAGGTATATCGGCATCCCACCTTTTATATCTTGCCCGATGAGTTAAAGCATATGTGATATGAAAGAAAACCTATATAACTACATTCTCGGAATTGCCGACAATAACCTTATTTTAGGGCAACGGCTAGGTGAGCTTTGTGGTCATGGCCCGAGTTTAGAGACCGATATTGCTTTAACCAATATCACCTTAGATTTATTAGGACAAACCCGAAGTTATTATCAGTATGCAGCATCATTGCTTGACGATCAAAAACCGAAGATGATATCGCCTTTTTACGTTCAGAGCAGGAATATAGAAATGTATTATTGGTAGAACAGCCCAATACCAATTTTGCCTATGTCATCACGCGCCAATATTTTTTTGACGCCTATAATTTGCTCTTTCTTGAAAAGCTACAATTGAGTACCGATGAAACCCTAAGTGCCATTGCTGCAAAAGCCATTAAAGAAGTGTCTTACCACATACGTTTTTCTGGCGATTGGGTAAAACGTTTAGGCGACGGCACCAAAGAGAGTCACGAAAAAATGCAGGAAGCTTTAGACGATCTATGGCCATATACTGAGGAACTTTTTCAGATGACAAAATATGGCAAGGCCACCCTTAAACAAGGTGTGGGCATTGATTTACATGAGCTAAAAGACATCTATTTTAAAAATATAGAAACCTTATTAAAAGAAGCCACTTTAAAAATCCCTGAACATAAATGGTTTCAAAAAGGCGGTAAAAAAGGCATTCACAGTGAACATATGGGTTATATTTTAGCCGATTTGCAATATATGCAACGCAGCTATCCGAATATGACCTGGTAGCATTCCCTTGCAAAAGGGAATCTCATGAAGATAAATAAACTAATGAAAACAACAATAGACAAACAATTCCTACCCATTCTAGAACAGGTTTTCGACCCGGAGATACCGGTATTGTCTATTTTAGACTTGGGTATTGTGCAATCGGCTCAAAAAATTAACGAGGTGGTTCACGTAAAAATAACCCCGACCTATAGCGGATGTCCTGCTATGGATGTCATAGGCGATGATATTAATATTGCTTTAAAAAACGCAGGGTATAACTCGAAGGTGGTTTTGGTGCTGTCTCCTGCCTGGACATCCGATTGGATTAGCGAAAAAGGCAAAGCAGCCTTAAGAGCTTATGGGGTAGCACCACCACTAAGCCCGGAAGCCGACAAAGCCGCACTTTTAGGCAATAAAAAAATAGTGAACTGCACCCATTGTGGTTCTCCAAACACAAAATTAATAAGTCAATTTGGCTCTACAGCATGTAAGGCATTATTTCAA
>JAESQB010000225.1 GCA_016765375.1 Flavobacteriaceae bacterium
ATACAGTTTATAATTTATTTGATTATCCAAAACCTAGAAAACTAAACGGTAAAATCTTAAATGAGTCGCTCCAAAGAGCGGCTCATTTTTTTTTAAGCTAAAAATAAAATGCCCATTTCATTAAACACAGCAAGAAAACATTAAAACAAAAATCACCCTGTAAAAAACATATAAATAATTTGTTCAAATATCAAATATTTATTACTTTTAAATTGATTTATTTTTACAGATAAATTTCTACTAAAGAGATTACAGTTTATAATGAATTTGATTATCTAAGACCTAATAACTAAACGGTAAAATCTTAAATGAGCCACTCCAAGGAGCGGCTCATTTTTTTTTAACTTCTTGTCTTTTTAAAAAATAGCCTTCTATTTTTTGCAAATTTTATAGACTAACTGCCAACAAAATCATCAATAAATAAAAAGCAGATTAAAAGTTTGTTCAAAAATTTTAAAATCGTTAAATTTGTTGGCATTTTATTTGTCACAAATAAAATGCCCCTAGAGATTACTGTTTATAAATTATTTTATTATCCAAATTAAATAACTAAACTAGTAAAATCTTGAATGAGCCGCTCCTTGGAGCGGCTCTTGTATTTTTAAAACCTAATTTACCATTTCATCACTACAGAACCCCAAGTAAAGCCACTACCAAAAGCTGCCAATACTACAGTATCGCCTTCTTTTATTTTACCCAATTCCCAAGCTTCGGTTAAAGCAATGGGAACAGATGCCGCAGTAGTATTACCATATTTCTGAATATTATTAAACACTTGGTCGTCTGACAAACCAAATTTTTTCTGAATAAACTGAGATATTCTCAAATTGGCTTGATGCGGTATTAGCATATCTATATCCTTTATACCCAAATCATTGGCTTTCAAACCTTCTTTAATCACTTCAGAAAACCTAACAACAGCATTTTTAAAAACAAAAGGACCATTCATATAAGGCATATATGAAGTGTCATCAGGATCGTTTTCCTTAATAATATCGGTTACCCAGCGCATAGCCCCCATACTAGGTGCTAATACGGTTAGCTCTTCGGCGTGCTCACCCTCCGAATGCAAATGTGTTGATAGGATGCCCCTTGAATTATCCTCTTCTCGAGATAAAATAGCCGCTCCTGCCCCATCACCAAAAATTACAGAAACGCCTCTGCCACGTGTGGTTTTATCTAAACCATGAGAATGTAATTCAGAACCAATAACCAGAATGTTTTTATACATTCCTGTTTTAATAAACTGATCGGCCACCGATAGGGCATATAAAAAACCAGTACATTGATTTCTCACATCCAAAGCTCCTACCGTTTTAATACCTAATGCTTTTTGCACTTGTACTCCAGGACCAGGAAAATAATAATCGGGACTCAAAGTCGCAAATATTATAAAATCTATATCGTCTTTATCAATCCCTGCCCGCTCTATAGCAACTTTAGCGGCCTTTAAGCCCATTGTAGACGTAGTGTCATCACTACCAGGCTTTACCCATCGCCGCTCTTTAATTCCAGTACGCTCCTGTATCCAAGCATCTTTTGTATCCATTAACTTACTTAAATAATCATTAGTGATTACATTATCAGGAAGATAGGTTCCCAATCCAATTATTCTAGAATTATACATAGGTTTATTTTTTATCATTATTAAATAACAGTTGTGCTTTTAATTTAAAACCGTTGCTTTTCTGTAGCTCATGCAATTTATGAATTTAATGGTTATTAAAACAGAAGTTAACAAATTATTATGCATGCATAATAAAAGTTAGGCTTATTGTTTAAAAAACTAAATGTCAGTTTGTCATCTTTTAAAACATGGTATTTTTTTTGTTAAGGTATTAACCGAGTATTAAACACTAAACTATATATATGTCAAAAGGAAACATAAATGTATCGGTAGAAAATATTTTCCCGCTAATTAAGAAATTTCTTTATAGCGATCATGAAATATTTTTAAGAGAATTAATTTCGAATGCTACCGATGCTACACTAAAACTAAAACATCTTACCAATATTGGGGAGGCTAAAGTTGAATACGGCAATCCACAGATTGAAGTAAAAATAGATAAAGACAAAAAACAACTTCATATCATCGATCAAGGCCTTGGAATGACCAAGGAAGAGGTCGAAAAATACATCAATCAGATAGCCTTTTCGGGCGCGGAAGAGTTTTTAGAAAAATACAAAGATGAAAAAGCCGACGACACAAACATCATTGGTCATTTTGGTCTAGGTTTTTATTCGGCTTTTATGGTAGCCAAAAAGGTTGAAATTATCACCAAGTCATTTAAAGACCAACCGGCGGCACATTGGACCTGTGACGGATCACCTCAATACGACTTGACAGAAGGGGAGAAAACCGATCATGGCACAGAGATTATTTTGCATATAGCCGATGATTCTACAGAATTTCTTGAAGACTCAAAAATAAGCGAGCTTTTAAATAAGTATAACAAATTTATGCCCATCCCTATTAAATTTGGGACTAAAGAAGCAACGATACCTCTTCCTGAAGATGCCGATAAAGATGCAAAGCCAGAGACTAAAACCATAGATAATATCATCAATAATACCAATCCAGCTTGGACGAAACAACCGGCAGATTTAAAAGATGATGATTATAAAAGTTTCTATCGCGAACTGTACCCCATGCAGTTTGAAGAGCCTTTATTTCATATCCATCTCAATGTAGATTATCCATTTAACCTTACCGGAATTTTATATTTTCCACGAATAGGCCAGGATATGAACATGCAAAAGGATCGAATTCAGCTTTATCAAGATCAGGTATTTGTCACTGATAATGTTGAAGGTATAGTACCCGAATTTCTCACCATGTTACGAGGTGTTATAGATTCGCCAGATATTCCCCTTAATGTTTCGAGAAGCTACCTTCAAGCCGACGGTGCCGTTAAAAAGATTTCAAGTTATATTACCCGTAAAGTAGCAGACAAGCTAAAGTCGCTTTTCAAAAACAACCGTGAGGATTTTGAAAAAAAATGGAAGGACATTAAAATTATCATTGAATACGGCATGCTTTCAGAAGAGAAATTCTTTGAAAAAGCACAGGACTTTGCCCTTTATCCAACGGTAGATGACACCCATTATACTTTTGAGGAACTCAAAGAAAAAATTAAAGCCAATCAAACCGATAAGGACGATAAACTGGTAATACTTTACGCCTCAAATCTAGACGAACAGCACACCTATATACAGGCTGCTAAAGACAAAGGATATGAAGTGTTATTATTAGATTCGCCAATAGTTTCACATCTCATTCAGAAATTGGAAACCGAAAAAGAGAACATCACTTTTGTAAGAGTTGATGGCGATCATATTGACAACCTTATTAAAAAAGAAGAAACCAAAATTTCAAAACTCTCCGAAGAAGAAAAAGAGACCTTAAAAACAACCTTGGATGCTATTGTACCAAAGGAAAAATTTACGGTTCAACTGGAAGATATGGACTCCAATGCAAACCCCTTTATTATCACCCAACCCGAATTTATGCGCCGCATGAAAGAAATGCAGCAAAGTGGCGGCGGCGGCGGTATGTTTGGCATGAGTAATATGCCCGAAATGTATAATTTGGTAATTAACACCAATCATGAATTGATTGGACAAATTTTAAACACCAAAACACAGAAGAAAAAAGAACGTTTGGTAAATCAAGCGCTAGATCTGGCAAAACTTTCTCAAAACCTATTAAAAGGCGAGGATCTCACCGCCTTTATAAAACGCAGTTATGAAATTATAAAATAAACCTATTTATATAAAAACAGAAAAGGGCTGAATTTTAAATTTAGCCCTTTTCTTATTAAAATTTATTTTTCTATTTCGTGTTTTGTGAAAATTCAGCAAATCATATTTTGCTATATGTCTCTACAAAGCATCTATTAAAGATTGATGATTCTGGCTTATTGCTAATTGCATGATAAAGGTATATCTATTATTACAGTTGTTCCTTTATTTATCTCAGGATCAATTACTAACGAGCCTCCTAAATTTTCAATCTCATTTCGTTTTATGAGAATACCTACTCTTGAAAAACTAGAATTTTCTCTAATCTTACATTCTTTATCGTTATCTTCTACTATAATATTTAAGTTGGATTTATTATATATCATATGAATGTTCACTAGCGAAGCATTTGTGTATTTGATAGTATTTATAATATGTTCTCGTAAAATATTGAATATTGAGAGTCCTAGACTAGGTTTTAATCTACTTTTCAAGCCGTAATCAATAACATTTATGGTAGTTTTATTATAATTAGAAATTTTCACCACCATGTTTTGTAAGGCAATAAATAAACCTTGTCTGGCAATAATTTCAGAATATTTTGCATTAGAAACTGTTCTTACTTTCTGAATAAGTTCGTCAATAATATCTTGTGTCTTATTATATAATTCGAGAGATCTTTTATTTAATAAGTCATTATAATGAAATTTTAAATTCACCATTAAGCTACTCAAATCATTATGCAAATTGTTAGCTATAGTTTGGCGTTCCTTTTCTAGACACTCAATCATTATTTCAATTTCTTTGAGTTCTTCTTCTTTTAATTTTTTAGTTAGGTCAAGCATTTCTTTTTCTTTTGATTTTTTTTTAATTAGATCCATTTGAAAATGAATATATTATTTATTTATATTCAAATCAGGATTTATATTATAATTATCTTTGAAATCAACCTCTGAATTGAGAGGTATACACGAAAAAAAACACAAAATATTATAGCACTATAAAATAACAAGGCGTAGGTTTTGAGATTTGTTTCCGTAATTAATTTGAATTAATTATAAATTAAATTTGAGAGGAAACAAAAATATTGTAAAATATTTTAATAGAAAATACCCAGTATTGGGTATTTTCTATTAAAACACGTTAAAAATAAAATTAAAACTTATATTTTTTTTCTAATGCATAACGCATCAATTCCCCTTTTCCTTTTAAACCAATAATACGCACCATATTTTTACGATGTGTATCTACAGTATAGATGCCTATAAAAAGTTGTTTTGAAATTTCCCTGGAGGTTTTGCCTTGTGCAATAAGTTCTAAAATTTCCATTTGACGTTTGGTAAGTACCCCTTTCTTTTTATCGGGGTCGTCAAGTTGCAAAGCATTAATATTGATGTTATTATCAAAATAAGTACTGCCATTTGCTACACACACTATAGCATTTAAGACTTCTTGTAAAGAC
>JAESQB010000226.1 GCA_016765375.1 Flavobacteriaceae bacterium
CATCCGTCTATAGAATTTGAGGATTTAACAGGTACGCCTATTACAGGAAGGGGGCTAAGGGCTGCTATCATTCCGGGAAGGTGTGCAGCGCCTCCTGCTCCAGCTATAATAACGCTAAGACCCCTATTGTGTGCCTCTTTGCCATAGTCTAGCATTTTTTGAGGGGTGCGATGTGCTGAGACGATATCGACTTCAATCTCAATTCCAAATTCTTTTAATACGGTTATGGCTTCTTGCATGACAGGCAGGTCGCTATCGCTTCCCATTATGATTCCAACTTTGCTCATAAATTTAATATTACGGTTTGCTAATTATTTTTATGCTGTTTTTTACTTTTTCGGCAATCTCTCTAGCTTTGTTAATGTCTTTATTAACTATGGTAACATGCCCCATTTTACGAAAAGGTCGGGTTTGTTTTTTGCCATAAATATGTGGGCTTACCCCGGGTAAGCCTAAAATGGTTTCAATGTTTTTATAAATAGGATTGCCATTATAACCTTCTTCACCCACCAAATTTACCATAATTCCTGCAACTTTGCTTTCGGTATTCCCTAAAGGAAGCCCTAAAATAGCCCTTAAATGTTGTTCAAACTGGTTGGTGTAACTGGCTTCTATGCTATAATGCCCGCTATTATGAGGCCTTGGAGCCACTTCGTTTACTAAAATATCATCGTCTTGGGTCTGAAACATTTCAACAGCCAATAGTCCTACATGAGCAAATGCCCGAGATGCCTTTATGGCGATTTCTTCGGCTTTTTTAGCCACAGCCTCAGGAATGCGAGCCGGGCATATTACGTATTCAACTTGATTGGCTTGTGGGTGAAATTCCATCTCAACCACGGGGTAGGTTTTTATTTCTCCTTTTGTATTACGCGCTACGATAACGGCCAGTTCGTTTTTAAAGCCAATTTTTTCTTCACAAATGCAAGGTATGTCCGGGAGGGTGTCAAGATCTGTTTTTGATGTGATCGCGGCAACGCCTTTTCCGTCATAGCCTCCTTTGGTACTTTTCCAAATAAATGGAAAGGATGGTGTATTTTGTTTTAATGATTCAAAATTTTTAAAATGCGTGTAGTCTGCAGTTGGGATATCATGATCGACAAAAAATTGCTTTTGTACACTTTTATCCTGAATGTTTTTTAATGTTCTTGAAGATGGGAATACCTTTACACCTTCGTTTTCTAATTTTTCTAGGGCTTGAACATTTACGGTTTCAATTTCGAAGGTTAGTACATCCAAACCTTTTCCGAAGTTGTATACCGTTTCAAAATCCAAGAGATCGCCTTGAACAAAACAATTACATGCCAATTTTCCTGGAGCTTCAGGGTGAGGGTCTAGAACTTTTGTAGTGATATCGTATTTTCGGGTCTCATAGAGCAGCATCTTGCCCAATTGCCCTCCTCCTAGTATTCCTAAAGTAAAATTTGAAGAGAAAAAGTTGTACATAAAAAAGCTTTGCACAAAGGTACAAAGCTTAGAGTAATCTGATTGTGATAATAACTAATTATAATGAAATTCTGAATAAATTAAAAAACGGCTAATCAACAATTTTTTTCAACTTCGGTATTTTTCTAATCTCTTCTTTTTCAGCTTCAATCCGTATGTTGTTTGTTAATTAACCGTTTTCATCCCAAATTTAAATCCAACTCATTTAAATTAATCGTAAATTCTATATATAGTGTTATGCTTAGTTATAATTTTGGATTGTTCTTTTTTGACAATAAGGTTGTATTGTTATTATTTAAAGGCAACTCTATAAGGTCGGTTACGATAGAAGAACCCAATATAATATCGTAAATATCGTTCGTTTGAATATAGTTGTTTGACAGTAATACTTTTTTTAAATGTTTACAGTTTTTTAATTCTGCTGGTATTGTTCCCGTAATTTTATTGTCAAATAAGTTTAAAACTTCCAGATTGACCATTTTGTCAATGTTATTAGGAATTTCTCCAGTTAATAGATTGCTGCTCAAATGCAACTCTTTTAAACTTTTTAAATTTTTAATTGACTCAGGAACTTGCCCTGTTAAAAAATTGGCGCTTATCATAAGTTTTTCAAGCTTTCTCAATTTACCAATTTCATCGGTTAGTGAACCGTGTATTTTGTTAAATGATAATTCTAAAGTTTTTAAATTTTTTAATTTTGAAATAGACTCAGGAATTATACCTTCTAAATTGTTAAATATTAAATTTAAGGCTACAACTTTGTTGTTTTTTACATCAACACCATACCATGTAGAAACATCGGTTTCAAAATTCCATGAATTGTTCCATTGCGAGCCATTCGTGGCATTATACAAATCAATCAATGCATGTTTCTCAACAGTAGAAACCTGTGCGCTAAGGGTGTTTAAAAACACACCAAGGAGAAGTAGGTTAAGTGTTTTTTTCATAGCTTAAGTTTTATTTCTCACAGCAAATAAAATCCTCTTTATAGCAAAGCTCTCTTAATTGCGATAGATTTGGGTAATAATTTTTCTTTTCTTACAACAAATATAACACATATTATTCGATAAAAAGCATTATTTTTCCGATAAAATACCCAAAAAATTTAATTTGATTATAATTAACTGAAAACCAATTATTTAAATGGGTATTTGTAATGTTAAAAAAACGTTAATTAACGTTAAAAACATTTTATATATAAAAGAGGTCTGCTTTCTCGTATATCCTTTTAAGCATTTGATTATCTTTGCCCACGCTTTTAAAATATATTTATGATTAACTTAGTATTGTTTGGACCTCCCGGCGCTGGAAAGGGAACTCAAGCCCAGATCTTAAAAAATAAATATCAATTAATTCACATCTCAACAGGCGATGTGTTTCGTTTTAATATAAAATCAAAAACAGCTTTAGGAACCCTGGCTAAGTCGTATATGGATAAGGGGCATTTGGTTCCAGATGATGTGACCATAAAGATGCTTAATGCCGAGGTTAAAAAAAACCCTCAAGCAAAGGGTTTTATTTTTGATGGTTTTCCAAGAACTCAGGATCAAGCAATAGCTTTAGCTAAGCTGATGGAGCAAAAGCATTCTCAAATAAATGCGATGATTGCCTTAGAAGTAGCCGATGATGTTTTGGTAGAACGCCTGCTTGAGCGCGGTAAATATAGTGGCAGAGCAGACGATTCAAATGGTTCGGTTATTAGGGAACGCATTGTAGAATACTATAATAAAACCGATATATTAAAAGCCTATTATCAGGCTGAGAAAAAATACTACGGGATTAAGGGTGTGGGTAGTATTTCTGAAATTTCAGACCGTTTATGTGCGGTAATTGATACCTTATAATATTTAATATAATGACCGAAGGAAATTTTGTTGATTATGTAAAGATGCACCTCACTTCAGGAAAAGGGGGGAAAGGATCTGTGCATTTACGCCGCGAAAAATATATAACTAAAGGTGGTCCCGATGGTGGTGATGGTGGTAGAGGAGGTCATATAATATTTAGAGGTAATAAAAATTTATGGACACTTTTACATCTTAAATACAGGCGTCATTTAAAAGCGGGTCATGGTGCACACGGAAGTAAGCAGCGAAGTACTGGAGCCGATGGTGACGATGTTTTTATTGATTTACCTCTGGGAACGGTTGTAAGAGATTCTGAAACCCAGGAACAGATTTTTGAAATTACTCATGATGGAGAGCAACGCATAGTGGCAGAAGGCGGTAAAGGTGGAAGAGGTAATTGGCATTTTAAAAGCCCTACCAATCAAACTCCCAGATATGCACAACCGGGAATTCCTGGAATAGAATCTAATATCACTTTAGAGCTTAAAGTTTTGGCCGATGTTGGCTTGGTGGGATTTCCAAATGTAGGAAAATCAACCCTCTTGTCTGTTGTCACCGCTGCAAAACCAAAAATTGCCAATTATGAGTTTACTACCCTAAAACCTAATTTAGGAATTGTAGAATATCGTGATTTCAAGACCTTTGTCATGGCCGATATACCAGGAATTATAGAAGGCGCCGCAGAAGGAAAAGGATTAGGACATTATTTTTTAAGACATATTGAACGTAATTCTATTCTCTTATTTCTAATTCCTGCAGATGCCGATGATATTAAAGCTCAATATGATATTTTATTGGATGAGCTTAGAAGGTATAATCCTGAAATGTTAGACAAACAACGTATAGTAGCCATTTCTAAAAGTGATATGCTGGATGATGAATTAATGGCAGAAATGAAGGAAGAGCTCGATGTTGTATTCACCGAAATTCCTTATCTATTTATTTCTTCTGTAGCACAAATTGGTATTACAGAATTGAAAGATAAACTCTGGCAGATGTTAAATGCCTAAACAACCTTTTATAATGGTCTTCGTGGTTTTATGGGTCTTGGGTTAAAAATTGCGAATTAGAAATTACAAATCAATATTTTTTGGTTCTCTTCTCTCTTCTCTCTTCTCTCTTCCTTGCCTGCCGGCAGGCAGGTCTATTCTCTTTTTTCTCTTCTCTTTTTTCTTTAACTCTTTATCAAACCATAGTGCTATTTTGGAATTAATTTATTTTTAAAAAAGGTTTTTTAAAAATTTCCAATATAAATTTAATCATAATGTTTACCTTTAAAGAAAGTGAAATATATGGAGCGCAAACCCATTTCATTTTCTATAAAGCATTGGAGTCAGGGCGATAGGCCTAGAGAAAAGCTCTTGCAGAAGGGCAGGAGGGTTCTTAG
>JAESQB010000005.1 GCA_016765375.1 Flavobacteriaceae bacterium
CATAGGTGTCTACACAAGTTCATTGTGGTTTCTCGTGCCCGAAAGCATGTGTTTTCAAGAGGAAAAATAGCGCATAAAGTTGTTTCAACTTACTGATATTGCTGTATAATATTTCAGTATGCCACTAATTTTAACTCCATTGACCCTAGGCTTCAGCGAAGATATAACCATGTTATGTATTCGCACTTACGCACCGTTCCTGTTTTGGCGGCAGGTATGAAGCCATTGCCCGACAATATTAAAACCAAATCTCACAGGCAAGGTATGTACAGACTTCTTTCCAATCCAGTTATACCGCCTCAAATGTTGTCACACCCAGTGATGGACGATGTCCGCGAAGGCGCACAAAATGATTGTGATGATTACCTTCTGATGATGCATGATTGGTCGCGCCTGAATTATTACAAACATACGGGCAAGCAGGATCGAATCCAGTTAAGTCATCATCTTGATGTTGGCTATGATATGCAGTCATCTTTAGCTGTGAGTGATCGTAGCGGGCAGGCTATTGGGTGCGCTGCTGTGAACCTTGCTTGCAATAAAGGCACTATTTCCACATGGCGCGATGGGTGGCATGAGACCGAACCACATCTGAATGAATTACTCAAACGCACGCAATGGCTGGAGTCGCAGAACCTCGGTAAACGGCTGGTTCATATCGTGGATCGCGAAGCCGATTCGGTTGCGCATATGCGTCAAATGTCTGCTAATAACCAATACTGGTTATTTCGTTGCAAGGCGAAGTCCAGTGTTGAATGGAATGGGAAGCAGATGCCAGCAAGTAAAGCTGCTGCCTCGCTTCATTTTCGAGAGGTTCGCCAGTTTGAGCATAGCAAAGGAGAGATGACACAACACGTTGGCTCTACAGAGGTGCAACTTAGCCGCGATGCGTGTGTTACATGCAAAAGCATCCATGGTAAGAAACGCGTGGAAAAGGTTCCAGGCGAGCATATCAAAGCCAGATTGGTCGTTAGTCGAATCTATGATGAATCAGGTTCACTTTTTGCAACTTGGTATCTGATCACCAATGTGGAAGATAACGTTCCTGATGATCGTATTACGCTTTGGTATTACTGGCGCTGGAAAATCGAGACTTACTTCAAATTGTTGAAAAAGGCTGGCCAGCAACTGGAAAGTTGGGAGCAAGAAAGTGCAGTAGCAATCATAAAAAGGTTACAGATTGCGAACAAAGCATGTTCTGTTGCATGGATGCTCATGCGTAGAGATAGCCCCGAAGCTCAGGAGGTGAAAGAGCTGCTTGTACGCTTTTCTGGCAGGCAAATGAAAAGAAAGGGGCAAATCACTGCCCCAGCTCTCATGGATGGGCTGTGTATGCTAATCTCATGCCTTCAAATTCTGAAAAATCATTCCATCCAAGAATTGACTCATATCGCAAGCATTGCTCTGCCTGGATTTAATTTGGGAAAGGAGCTTAAACCATAAAATACTTGTGTAGACACCTATGATGCTAGGGGGACTTTTTTCAAAGTTTTTTATCAAGAGCAGGTTTTAACATGGAGCTGCGCCCAACCATGATATCAATAGCTTTCCATAAACGTTTGAATACAGAGTCCTGACAATAAGGGATGCCATGCTTTTTGCAGACTTCAACGACTTTGGGTTGTACATATTGATATTGGCTTAAAGGAATATCGGGCCACAGGTGGTGTTCAATTTGGTAATTTAGCCAGCCATAAAAGAAGTCATTGGCATTGCTTCCAGTGGGGTAGTTGACCGAGCCTAGAATTTGTCTTAAATAAAACTCACCTTTACCTTTGCCGCGCTCTTCAAACATCATGACATCATCACCCGCATGATTGGGCACAATCATTAAGAATGAATGCATATTTGTGAATATTTCAGCCATGATCGAGGTTAGCAATACACTTATAACCGCAGTGCTACCCAATGGTAAGAATAACAGCGGTAATAATACAAAACGAAAGGTAATATAAGGTAAAATACTTTGTAGCCATAAAGCTCGTCCACGTTTATTCAAAGGGTTCCAGCTGCCACGGCGGGTGATGATTGAGGTCTCACCATTTTGTCTAGCACGGCTTAAGTGCAACTCTTTATGGGTTCGTGGTGTGTAATATGCAATTTTCCAAATGCCTGTAAAAGCAGCGATAATCATAAAGCGTAGGAATATCGGTATCTTTGATTGGCGCAACCATTCCATATTATGTTGCAAATGATCGGGATCGCGTTTTTCGCCTAAATTATAATGATGCAATACATCATGCTCTTCATGCCAAGCATCGGGTGTAATCCAATCTGGCCAATCAAGGAAACGCCGCCAGCCCTGCGCAAATTTTTTGCTGGTATAACTATCGGGAACATTGGCTATTTTATCATAGCCTTTATGTACAATGGGGTGAGTCATTTGCGTCCAGCGCGTGAAACTTCCTTGGCTGATAAACAATGCGGAAATAGGGTTGGGGAAAATCCATGCGGTTGCATAACCGATACATGAACAAATACGTCCCCAGCGTTCCATCTTTTTTAAATGCGTGAAGTCATCTTCACCAATGCGTGATAATACATCTTTATGAATGGCATCCAAATCTTTTGCCAACTGTTTTCGATCCACGGTTTGATAACTGTTTAAACTCACAAAATCCCCTCTATTCACCTGTAAAGACCGCACCTTAACACAACTTTCTTTGGGAATACTGACCGCGCTTATTGATAGGCGTTAAAGTGATATTTATTACGGAAATTATAAAATAAGCTAAAAAAGTAATAATTAATAAGTTTAACTACGCATAATTGGCATTTAAAGGCGAAATAATGAAAGTTAAATGTAAAATTCTTAGGAGTAGGTTATAATAAAAGAACTCTCTCGAAGGAGTTCTTTATTCCCATTTAAAGACGGGCTTTTCTAATTTTTTAGGTGGCTTGATATCTGTACGATACTGCAATGCCAAGCCGCTGAGGAAATTGCGCAATACCTGATCTTTACATATACGATAATGTTTATGCTCAGGCTTGCGGAATAAAGCGCTAAGCTCATGTTTACTAAACCGAAGGTCTGCGGAACTTAAAATTTTTACCACATCATCATCTTTTAAATTGAGTGC
>JAESQB010000227.1 GCA_016765375.1 Flavobacteriaceae bacterium
AACGATGATTTTTATAAAGCTAATGGAAGCTTTTCCTGCCTGAAAACTTGTAATTCTTGGGCAAATAGCGCTTTTAAGGAAAGTGGTTTAAAATCTTGCTTTTGGACACCTTTTGATTTCGGATTGATAAATAAATATAAATAAAACGTTTGCTAACAGGAAGTTATAAGCAATGCAGGCAAAAGAAATAATAAAACCGTATTAACTTTAATTTAATTTAACATTTTAGTAGCTATGGAATTATGTGCAATAAACCCTGTACTGTACATAGCTAAATCGTTAGCCAACATTCTGACCCATTATGGGAAGAATATTAAGACAAAATGAAAAATCGGGTGTCATGTGACTTAAATAGGTAATACGATGCATAAATCTATGTCAACTCAGGCCATTTGGCATTTCTTCCCTTGGTTAATCCGACAGCACTACAGATTGCTTTATTTGCCTTTTGCCATTTTAATATGTCAAATCTTAATATTTTTCAGGATCCAAAGCTCTACTTCTTCAGAAGAACGCCAGTACTGGTCTCGCTTTGTTTTATCAGAAGCAATTTTAACACGTTTTTTTATACATTTTTCCAGTTGAAATCTCCCACCTTCGAATAGCTCCTTCTCTATAGGATGCTCTTTTGTCACATTTGTTATTTGAGCTAAATTAGAGAATATGAGAACAAGCTTTCCTTCAGGTAAAAGTCTTTGTTTAGCTTCTTCAAAAAAATCAGGAAATAGCTTTTCATTATAATAAATAGCTTCATCAATATTATCCAGATTATGAAATTCTGGTAACCAAGGAGGATTAAAAACAATTAATTCGGTCGGTTTCTTCCACCTTCCAAAAAGATGTGCAAAGTCTAATTCTATCTTTCTAGACAACTTTGTATCTCCCATAAACTCTGCTAATCCAATAATCACATTAGGATTTGTATCTGTCCCAAAAACCTTTTGAAAACCATACTTTATCATTTGTAAAGAAAGTACCCCACTCCCAATCCCAACATCTATTGCTGACTTTTTAGGTCCTTTGTAACGTTTTAACCAATTGTCAAAAAGTTCCAAATGTTCAAAACGTGTAGGAAAGTAAGTGTCATAATATGGATGTATTTTATTTCGAAGTACAGGAATAGAAATCCCATTTCGGTACCACTGCCAAGAACTATTTAGTCCTTGTACCTGAGGAAAGGATAACAAGAAATTACTAGTTTTTGGATAAAGTTTTTCCAACCAGCCGATCGAAGGAGATTTCTTTACTGCCAATTTATGATTCACAATTTCTATTAAAATAAGATTTGACAGCTTACGATATTCTGACCTATATTCTCGTTGCTCCTGAAAAGACTTATTCGGGAATTTTCTATTCAGATGCGTCTTTAACTCCCGAAGAAGAGACAATCCATCATTAAAAAACTCTGTTATTAATATGGGCTTACCAGCCTCTAATACTTCAATCGCATACTGAACATCTGTTCCACGTTTAAACGACTCTGTTTTTTTTACAGACGCAATAGGTTCTGGTTTGTTTACCTCAATACCTGTAATCATCGATTGGTTTTCCTTTCTCACAAAAGTAAGGAATCCTTTCTGGTAATTTCTTGGATTTATTTTTTGATAAAAATCATGAATTCATCTATGCTCCAATAAATCCTAATTATATCGAAAGAACAGAAATGAAAAAGTATCTTGATAAGTTCAATTAAACGTTGGGTGACAACGGCTAAAATTTATTGTGGCTGATTTTCCCACTCTCCTACGCTAGGCTTCGGCGAGCAAAGGCGAAAAATCATTACCTTCAGCAAAGGTTAAGTCATGCCATGCCTACGGCTTGGCAGGTAGAATAGAGAAATTAATAACATTTAATAGATAATATCATGACAAAAGGTAAAGACGCAAAGAAAAACGTTAAAAAAGAAGCTCTTAAAACTCCAAAAGAAAAAAAAGCAGAAAAGAGACTAAAGAAAGCTAAGAAAGATTAATTAATTTCCGAAAAAACTAAGCACAACAATACCTAAGCGGCATTAAAACGACCGCTTAGCCGAAACGTTAGCTGTAATCATTGATAGGATACCTGAATTAAAAAAAAGAACCTAAGAATACTTTTACTTACGCGAGCTACTTTTCAACCTATCATCAATAGGCAAAGTAATGAATTCGGTAATCTTTACTTTTCCAAATTCTTTATACAGTGGGTTAAGAATGATATTTGATTCCATACCAACAATTGTTGAAGGTACCTTAAGTCCAAAAAAGTCACGACTTTTAGATAAATTTGTAAACACTTTTGTCGTTTTGGAAGAATATGGATATTGATTCCATCTTTCGGGAAGGTCTTTTAACTCTTGAATTGCTATTTCATCCGGAAAATAAATTTTTGCCACTAATATGTCTTTTGGTAAATAGGCAATATTTTCAGAATGGACATAATACTCTAATAATGCTAAAGAAATATTTTCAGAACAATAAACGGCTCTTGTTCCAACTTCATTCCATCTTCCCCCAACTTTCTCAGCTCCTATACCAGACAGAGTTGAATCTTTGTATTTTAAATTGACTACTCTATAAACGAACATTAGCTATATACGTTATATTTTATTCTAACAATTTCGTTTTCGACAATCTCAAATCCCAAACTACTATCCAATAATTCGAATGGTTTTTTATTCCCAAGCGATCTAGATGGAGTCAAAAGCCAATTCTTAAAATCTTCTTTAGTATCAAAAACATCATAGCCGATGCCAAATAATCTTGCCAATTCATATATTCTTTCTGAAGTCTCTCTTCCATAAATAGTCTTTTTTTGCATACTACTTATAGAGGCTGGTAAAATATTAACAAACTCTTTTTCTGTTGACCCAATATTAATTATTAATTGTTTCCAGTCAGATTTTTTTACTCCTCCACGAATTCGGTTAATCAACTCCAATTTATAACCAGGGGCATCTTTAGGGTGATTCACTACCCAAGTTGGTGAAAATTTCACTAGATGAGTTCCCTTTTTTTGACTATTGGAAACAGCTGGTTTTGGACTACCCTTTTTTATTACTGTTTTTGGCGACATACCCATAATTGTATTTTTACTTCTTTATAAGTGTAAATATACAATATTTATT
>JAESQB010000228.1 GCA_016765375.1 Flavobacteriaceae bacterium
AAACCAGCATCGTTAAACGGGCGGTGATGCCCGCCTCTTCCAAAACGATCCAAACGGTAAATCATCATAGGATTCATTTCAGGCATATAGGTTTTAGTAGCTTTATGTACGTATCTGGCCAGTTGTCTGGAGATACCATCAACTTCACCGCCATAAACACGACGTGAAAGGCGTTGTCTTTCGGTTTCGGTTGGGGGTACGGGCTCAGAGAAAATTCGAAAACTGCGGTTGTCAATCACGCCATCAACACCTGTGATGTTTCCTATCATATCGTTATTGATGATGCCTAAAATATTCCAGTTATTGTCTTTGGCATATTTGGCCAAACCTCTTCCGCCATATAAACCTTGTTCTTCACCGGCAAGGCCTACATAAATAATACTGTTTTCAAATGTGTATTTCGATAAAACCCGAGCCGCTTCAATAGTACCCGCCATGCCACTGGCATTGTCATTGGCACCTGGAGAATCTGATGTAAAATCGTTACTCTTGGAAACTCTGGAGTCGATATCCCCACTCATGATAATAAAGTTGTTGGGGTATTTTGTGCCGCGCTGAATGGCCACCACATTATTTATCCAGACATCGTGTGGGAGTCGTCCGCGTTCGTTTTTCTCAAAAAAATTCTTTTGATAAAACACCTCTAAACAGGCATTGCAATTTTCAGAAATACTCTCGAATTCACTCTTTATCCAACGTCTTGCTGCCCCTATACCTCTGGTTTTAGAAACCGTATCGCTTAAGGTGTGTCGCGTGCCAAAATTGGTAAGTATGGTGATGTCTTCTTTAATGCGTTCTGCTGAAACGGCATCAATAATATCGTATATTTTTTGATCGGTTTGTGCACTTATGGAAAGTGATATTAAGAATAGGGTTATGGCAAGTATTTTTTTCATCTTGAGTTTTATTTTTTTAAAAATTATATTTTTTGGGCGACCAAAGCCAATTTTGTACCATCCGGACTTACAGAAAGGCGAGAAATGTTTTTTAATCCAAAGTTTTTTATCGAAACTATTTTAACCCAATTGATATCGGCCTTAGGCGTGTATTTGTATAGGGTACTTCCTTTTCCCATTAGGATGGTGCCGTTTGGCATCCAGCACATGTCTTCGCTACCATCGGGGGTATTGGCAATATCCACCTTAACTCCAGTTAATGGATTTAGAGATCTTATTACCCAATCTTCTTTTTCTTTGCTTACATAACTTATCAGTTCAGTATTCGGAATTTTATGTAATGACCTGCCAATCTTACTATCTATTACGGTGTTGCTGTTGTTTTTAAGATCAGAAACAACAAGGGTAGGCGGGTTTCCCAATACAAATGAAATAAAAATATTTTCTGAAATCCAAGTGTGATAACCAATTTTTAAATCGTTGACAAGCGGTGTAGAAACTCCCGTTTTTTTATCGTAGCTGTATAAGAGTTGCTTACCGTCAGGATCTAAGCGTATGGCCGAAACCGCATTTTTTGAGGGTATTTGTAGAGGTGAATATTCGCCACCCTGGGTATCGGAGAGCCAAGTTTTATTGCCAGTTTTTATATCGTATTGGAGGATGTCGGTTTGTTTATTTCTAGTTGAAGAAAATAATACAGTTGAATTATCTATAAACGAAGGCTGGTTGTCATAACCTTCATTATCAGATATATTAATAAGATTTGATATGCTTATGTTGCCCTCTTTTATCGAAATGTCAAACAAAAAAACGTCGGTATTGGGTTGTGCAAATACAGCGGTACTAAATAAAAAAATAAAAATTAGAAAAAAGGATTTCATTGAGCTTGGTTTTTTTAAATAAGTTCTAAATGTACAAAAATAGTTTAAAGGAGTTTTGTGAGTGGTTGAGTGAATGGGAGTACGAGTATTGGTAAAAACTATGCCGCATTAATACTATGGGCTTTAAGCTTAATTACTTTAAGTAAATCGTTTAAATGATCTATTGTAGTAAATGGGTTCATTATGGTGGTTCTCAAATAGTGAACCCCTTTTAAGGCGGTTTCAACAATATAAAACTCACCATCTTCTAAGAGTTGTTCTCTAATATTTCTGTTTAGAACGTTTTGTTCATTTAAATTGAGGTTTTCAGAACAAAACCTAAAACAAACGATATTGGTTTGGGGTTCTAATGCCAGCTCAAAATTAGGTGAGATTTTAATGCGTTTGGCAAATTCATGTCCAAGGTCGTAAAGGGAGGTCACATAGTCATCAAAAATTGAGATTCCGTAAGTTTTAATAACGGCATACCAATGAATGCTCATCATGTTTTTGGTACATTCAAAAGTGCGTTTTGCCATATTGTACCAGTCTTCATCTTCAGATTGTTGCAATAAATAATCGGCCTTTTGGCTAAAAGTTGCATGCGAGTGTTCGGTATTTTTATACAATAATGCCGTAGTGATATTAGGAAGCATCATCATTTTATGACCATCAATAATTACAGAGTCTGCTGTGTCGATACCTTTTAATAGGTATTTGTATTTTTCAGAAAAAATGGCAGCTCCACCGTGAGCCCCATCAACATGAAACCAAATGTTTTTAGACCTGCTAAATTCCCCTATAGTATCTAGGCTGTCGTAACTACCTGTTGCCGTTGAAGGCGCAGAACCCACTATAGCAAAAATATGTATGCCCTTTGCTTTGGCTTTTTGATATTGGTCTTCTAACTGAGCCGTGTCCATATTAAAATTCTCGGTCACCGGAATTTTTATAACGCCTTGTTCTCCCAATCCCATAATGCGTGCTGCCCTGTCAACACAATAATGAGCTTGTTCTGAAACCATGATGCCTAACTGTTTTTTATTTCCATTCTGCCAAACATCGTCGGGAACCATTATTTGTCTTGCCGTGAGTAAAGCTGTTAGGGTGGCTAGTGTGCCTCCCGAGGTTAAAAAGCCCCCCGAATTTTTTGAATAACCAATGGCCTTGCAAATTATTTTCGCGATAATATGCTCCATGACCGATGAAACTTTACCCATTTCATAAACCGCAGAACCATTGCTTAGTAGCCCTGCTAAAGTATTTGATAAAGCGGTAAGGGGTAGGGCAGGTGCTACCTGATGTCCTATGTATTTGAGATTGTGTATATGTATTGACCTTTGAGTGATATTAGAAAATAGATCTTCAACATCGCCACTCTCTAAAAAATCCAACCAAAATTGGCGCTCCCCTTCAGGGGTTTTCCACTGTATAGTGGTCTTGCTTTTTCCTTTAAGGCTCTTGTCTAAATGATTGCTTAATTGGTTGATAAGTTGGTGGCCCTGCTCTCTAAATGTATCCGGATTATAGGCTTTTTTTAGCGCAGAATTTGTCATTAAATCGAGTTTTAAAATTGAATTCATCTTAGAAAAAGTAAGATGAATTCAATGATAAAAGTACGCTAGTTTATACCACTTTACTACTAAAATGACACAAAAAATCGCCTTAGATTATAAGGCGACCTTTCAAATAATTAAAAATAAAAATAACTCTAAATTTAAGAATAAATGTTTTTTCTTTTTAAAAACAGTAGCGATTTTCTTTACTTAGTTTTTCGGAAATACTTTCACGAAGCGCAACCACGTTGGGAATATTTTGATATTTTGTAAATCGTTTTAAGCCCATAAGCATCATGCGTTGTTCATCACCTTCAGCAAAGGAAACGATTCCCTCTTTTGCATTTTTGATGATAATTTCTACCGCATTATAGAGGTAAAGTTTGGCCATTTCAATTTGGGTTTTTTGTGAATCTTCCCCAAAACGTTTTGCATTTTTTTCGGCGCGAAGTATGGTAGATTCTGCCATATATACTTCTATTAATATGTTTGAGGCCGCTAAGAGCAGTTGTTGGTGTTCTTCCAATTCCGGCCCATATTTCTGTATTGCTGCTCCCGAAACCATTAAAAAGACTTTTTTTAATTTTATAATCAGTTCTTTTTCTTCTGAAAACAACTCGGAATAATCTGGAGTTTCAAATGAGGGAATACCTGTGAGTTCTTCAACAACGGCCATGGCTGGTCCTATCAAATCCACATGACCTTTCATGGCTTTTTTAATAAGCATACCCACGGCCAACATGCGGTTTATCTCGTTGGTGCCTTCGTAAATACGTGTTATTCGGGCATCCCTCCAAGCGGCTTCCATAGGGGTTTCTTCTGAAAAGCCCATGCCTCCAAATATTTGAATGCCTTCATCGGCACCATTTTGAATATCTTCTGAAACGGCTACTTTTAATAAGGAACACTCAATGGCAAATTCTTCCACCCCTTTTAGTTCGGCTTCTTGGTGCGTAATGCCTTGTTCTTTTCTTGCTGTTATGCGGTCTTCAATATTTTTTGCAGCCCTGTAGCAAGCCGATTCTCCAGCATAGGCATTGGTAGCCATCTCGGCGAGTTTGTATTTTATAGCGCCAAACTCTGCAATAGGGGTTTTAAATTGTTTGCGTTCGTTGGCATATTGTACCGCCAAACTTGTAATGCTTCTTTGAGAACCTAAACAGCCTACTGCCAATTTAATACGACCTATATTAAGGGCGTTCATTGCAATCTTAAAACCCATACCTCTTTCTGAAAGCAAGTTTTCAACAGGAACTACGGTATCGTTAAAAAATACCTGACGGGTGGAGGAGCCTCTAATGCCTAGTTTGTGTTCTTCTTCACCCAAGCTAATGCCATTATTAGGGTCGTTTTCGACGATAAAACCTGAGATATATTTATCGTCTTCAATACGTGCAAAAACTATAAGAAGTTTACAAAAACCTGCATTGGTTATCCACATTTTTTGCCCGTTAATTTTATAATGGGTGCCATCGTCAGAGAGGGTAGCCGTTGTTTTACCAGAATTGGCATCACTACCGGCACTTGGTTCGGTAAGGCAATAAGACCCAAACCATTCTCCAGAGGTTAGTTTCGGTAAATATTTTTTCTTTTGAGCTTCGGTGCCATAAAGGGCAATAGGCATGGTTCCTATTCCTGTATGTGCCCCAAAGGCTGTGCTAAAGGAGCCCGAGCCGTCTGAAATGCAATCGGTTACTAACATGCTTGACACAAAATCCATGCCCATGCCACCATAGGCTTCAGGAACACTAACGCCTAAAAAACCAAGTTCTCCTGCTTTCTCCATAGTTTTTACGATACAGGCATAGTCTTTTTTTTCAAACTTAGGATTGTTTTGAATGACTTCACGTTCATTGAATTCGGATACGGCATCACGCATCATTTTCTGCTCTTCATTGAAATCTTCGGGGGTGAAAACTGATTCGCATGGGGTCTCTTTTACAATAAATTGCCCGCCTCTTATCATGTCTTTGTTTGTGTCTTCCATGTTTTATTTTTATTTTAAGAATCAAGAGCCAAGAGCCATGACTTTAATGGTAAGTCCGGATTGAAATCTTGAAATCATTTTTTGTATTTGTTTTATTTTCACTAGCCACTAGCCACTAGCCATTAGTTTTTTTTCTTTTCACTTTTCACTTTTGCCTTCTCACTTTTTTCCCTAATTAAGAAATTCAAAAATTCCAGCTGCGCCTTGTCCTGTACCTACACACATGGTCACCATGCCATATTTTCCTTTCATATCGCGTTTTCGCATTTCATCAAAGAGTTGTACCGAAAGCTTTGTTCCTGTACATCCCAAAGGATGCCCTAATGCTATAGCGCCTCCGTTAACGTTGATGATGTCTTGATCGAGACCTAACTCACGAATCACTGCTAAGGATTGAGAAGCAAAGGCTTCGTTAAGTTCAATAAGGGCGATATCGTCTTGTTTTAAGCCTGCTTGTTTTAAGGCTTTAGGAATGGCTTTTACAGGGCCAATACCCATAATACGAGGTTCTACCCCTGCAGCTGCATAATTAACCAGTCTGGCTATGGGTTCTAAGTTGAGTTCTTTTACCATTTCTTCACTCATGACCATCACAAAGGCAGCACCATCACTCATTTGTGAAGAATTTCCTGCGGTTACACTTCCACCGGCAGCAAAAACAGGACGAAGCTTATTGAGCACCGCCGTATTGGTTCCTGCTCGTGGACCTTCATCTTTATTTACTGTGTAGCTTTTTGTAACCCTTTTTCCGTTTTCATCAACATAAGTTTGTTCAATAGTAATGGGAACAATTTGATCTTGAAACCGATCTTCAGCTTGTGCTTTTAAAGCTTTCATATGCGAATTATAGGAAAATTCATCTTGATCTTCGCGCGAAATATTAAACTGCTTGGCAACTGCTTCAGCAGTTAAACCCATGCCCCAATAGTAATCTTCATTTCCTTCTTTAGCGACAGCGTAATCGGGCGTGGGTTTATAACCTCCCATGGGGATAAAACTCATGCTTTCTACACCTCCTGCAATAATACAATCGGCCATTCCCGATTGAATCTTGGCAGTTGCAATGCCAATAGTTTCTATGCCCGAAGCACAATACCGGTTTACAGTAACCCCAGGAACATCTTCTATTTTTAATCCCATTAAAGAAATTAACCGCCCCATGTTTAAGCCTTGCTCGGCCTCAGGCATGGCATTTCCAACAATAACATCGTCAATACGTTTTTTGTCCAATTGGGGCAATTCCTTCATCATATGTTCGATGGTTTCAGCCGCAAGCTCGTCTGGTCTTTTAAATCTGAATACGCCTTTTGGTGCTTTTCCAACTGCGGTTCTGTAGGCTTTTACTATGTATGCGGTCTTATTCATAATTTTAAATTTTGTTATGAAAACAAGAGATTAGAATCTAGATATCTAGAAACTAGATTTTATTCTTTTAAGTTATCTAAAAACGAACCAGTCATTTTTTGAATTTGTAAAATCTCATTTTCAAGTTCTTCAAATTTGTTTTTATTTAAATAATTTTCATTATAAGCTATAATTAATTGAGTTTCCCACTCAAAGGCAGAACCTAAACTATTTTCTAAGTATTTTTTAAAATGTCTACTTGTGCTTTTACTTGTACCCTCAGCAATATTTGAAGGTATGGAAACAGCACTTCTATTCATTTGACTGACTAAGTTATATTTTTCAAAATCAGGAAAAGTTCTTGTTAGTTTATAATTATAACTAGCAAGCTCAATTCCCTTTTGCCAAATTTTTAATTTTTTAAAGTTATGCCTTCCCATTTTGTCTAGCTTCTAGATTCTATTTTAAATCTAGTTTCTAATTTCTAAGCGGTTTCCCCGTCTTCAACATATGCTCTATGCGTTCTAATGTTTTACGTTCTGTACAGAGGCTTAAAAAAGCTTCCCGTTCTATATCCAATAAGTATTGTTCACTTACCAAGGTAGGTTCAGAGAGGTCGCCTCCTGCCATGACATAGGCCAATTTGTCTGCAATTTTTTTGTCGTGTTCACTAATAAAGTGACCGGCTTCCATGGCATCTGTTCCTACTAAAAACATACCTAAGGCTTGCTTGCCAAGTACTTTTACATCGTTTCGTCTTACGGGTTTTGAATACCCGGCATCGGCCATGATTTTTGCATGGGCTTTAGCGGTGGCTATTTGTCGGTCTTTATTGACAACGACAA
>JAESQB010000014.1 GCA_016765375.1 Flavobacteriaceae bacterium
AAAACTTGTATTATCGGTTTTCCAGGTGGTGATAAAATAGTCTGCCGGGATTGTAATATCCTCACTTTTTATAACTGGTTTTTTTCCTGGGTTTATCGAAAAACTATTTTCAAAATGCATACTGGATACATCGAAAGCATAAGCACCATGGTCTGAGATTTCGTTGGCTTGTAGGGTATTGATACTGTTAAAACAGCCCATAAGGATACCTATGGCAAAGAGAGTAGAGGTTTTCATATACATTACGTTGGTGTGATGTATATTATATTAGGGGTTTAAGCTAAAGTATAAGGAATGGCTATAATGTGCAGGTAATTTTATAATGTTCCAAATTTAAAATACATCAAACAATTAATAAAAAAATTAGTTTAGTTTGAATTTAATTACTAAATAATTATCTGGAACACGTAAAAATTTCACTAAATGTATAAAAAAAATAATTAAATATTATAAAATTATTGATTTTAAAAATCGTGTAATTTTAAAAGATTAATTAGCAGTATTTTACATAAAAAAAGAGTGTGAAATCCTTAAAAGCCCTCAAATTACCAGGCCTTTGGAATGGCTCTATGGCGGGATGGCATTCGGTTTTTATGGATTGCCTCAAATGACCTTTAATCCTGTGAAAACCATAACCGATCTCCTTAAAGAAGCGCATCAAGTGATGTAGTTGTATTTATACCAAGCCATCAGGTATAGACAATTATTTACAAATTAAGACCTGACAGGTTGCCTTGGCGACCTGTCAGGTCTTTACATATATTGAAGCTATTCTGTTTTAAAAAAATCTAGAGCTACTGCCTTTATTTTTCCCGCCTGCCGGATGGGCAGAAAAGATCTCATAGCGAAGAAAAAGCTCGTAGGTGCCATCGTTAAATCTTCTTAGTTCGGTGGTTTCCCGGTCATAGGCAAAACCAAGCATTAGGTTATTGCTTATCTGAAATCCAGCCAATGCACTTAGGGCGGCATCCCACCTATAGGCGGCGCCTAGGCTAATTCTATCAAAAAGTAAAAAATTGGCAGAAATATCCACTTGTAATGGTGCTCCAGCTACTGCCCTTATTAAGGTAGTGGGTTTAAATTTCACGTCTTCATTTAATTCAAAAACATAACCTGCTATTAAATTATAGGTCAAACGCTCTTCGGCAGTTATTGACGTAAAGGTTTGATTTTCTATGGTTGACCCGTCAAAATGATCGGTGGTTAAAATATTAGGCACACTAAGGCCTAAATAAAAGTTGTTGGTATAGTAGTAAATTCCGGCGCCTATTTGGGGGGAAAAATTTTGATCAATATTAAATGTTGTTAGGTTATCCCCGAGATCATAGGGAGCCAAAGCAGCCCTTTGGGGGTCGATATCCAACAAATGTCCCCCGGCTTTGACGCCAAAGGCCAATTTTCCTAATGCCGAAGTGTTCAAGGTATAACTAAAACTCACATCGAAATAGGTTTCCCGGGTGATGAATATTTTATCGTTTAATATATTAAAACCTAAGCCTACTTTAGAGTTTATGGGGCTGTGAATGGAAAGGGTTTGGGTTTCTGGATTGCCTCCCAAGCCCGCCCATTGGTTGCGGTATAAGGCTAAAATACTTATACCCTCTCTCGAACCTGCATAGGCTGGATTAATGCCCAAGGTATTATACATATACTGGGTGTATTGAAAATCTTGTTGCGATTTAACGTCTTGAGTGTAAAACCCCAATATGAAGCTTAATAAAATAAGTATGTAATTTCTGTTCATATCTAAATTTTTATAGCCCAAAGCAAAACCTAGTGGCTTGTTTAAAATATTATCTGTTTATATAAAAAGGCCCAGCCAATCGTTTTTTCTCACCTGCTCTATTAACATAATTAAGAACAAAATAATACGTGCCTACGGGTAATAATTGTCCTCTATTTATTGTGGCACGTCCGTCTGTAATTCCTTTAAATGCACTTCTATCACTATAGGATTTTGTATCGAATACCTTTAAGCCCCAGCGGTTAAATATTTCGACAGTATTATTGGGAAATGTTTTTATATTCTGAATTTTTAAGAAATCATTAAGGCCATCGCCATTAGGCGTGATAATATCAAAAACCTTAATATTATCTTCAGGGCAATTTAAAGCCGCCCAAAGGGGGCCTACTTTACTGAGGTCTTGATGCGAGGCATTGAAATCGCAAGGTACTAATGGATCGGTTTGGTCTAAAATTTCCTGCCCGTTGGTCACGCCGTCGCCGTCACAGTCTAAGGCCTGCCATTCTTCACTAGAACTGGTGTCTTGATTGGTAAAAATGAGACTACAACGGTCACTTAAATCGGTACCGTCAATTAATTCTTGTCCGTTAGTCACCCCATCACCGTCACAGTCTAAGTCTTCCCATGCATTTGAAACCAGGCTTTCATTTTGATTTGAAGCAAGGAAACTACAGGCTTCAACTGGGTTTGTGAGGTTTTGAAGTTCCTGCCCGTTAGTCACGCCGTCGCCATCACAGTCGGTGGAAAGCCACGTATTGCTTGGCGTAACACTTACACTAGAGCCCAACATGTCGCAGAAATCTAAAGGGTCTGTATTGTCAAAGACTTCTCGACTATTAATCACCCCGTCACCATCACAATCTAAAGCTTTCCAGCTATCGCTTGGACTTGTGTCTTGATTGGCTAAGATAAAATCACAAGGATCCAAACTGTTGGTGTCGTCCTCTGCTTCTTGTAGCGTGCTTACACCATCGCCGTCATCATCTATATCCAGATAATTTGGGATGCCATCATCATCGCTATCATCGTTGGCAGGGTTTCCGTCGCCGTTAATATCTTCATCTTTTGTCAAAATGCCATCGCCGTCGTCGTCTGAATCTAAATAGTTTGGTATGTTATCGCCATCGCTATCATCATTGGCAGGGTTTCCATCTTCGTTTAAATCTTCATCTTTAGTCAAAAGACCATCGCCGTCATCGTCATTATCTAAGAAGTTTGGAATACCATCTTCGTCGGTATCATCGTTGGCGGGGTTTCCGTCTTCATTAATATCTTCATCTAAGGTAAGGACACTATCCCCATCATCATCATTATCGAAAAAGTTTGGAATGCCATCGCCGTCGGTATCGTCATTAGCAAAAAGGCCGTCATTGTTTAGGTCTTCATCGCCATTGTTTATGCCATCGCTATCGCAGTCTAAATCTAACCAGGCGCTATTAGGTGTGGTGTCCTGATCGGCCGCAATTAAATCGCAGGGGTCTAAGAGATTGGTGTTGCTTAAAATTTCTTGTGCATTACTCATTCCATCGCCGTCACAATCCATGGCGTACCATTCGTCTGAAGCTATGATCTCTTGATGTTCTACATATAATTCACAAGGCTCCGTAGGGCTGGTTTGATCTATAATTTCTTGGGTATTATAAACGCCATCGCCATCACAATCTAAAGCGTTCCAGCTGTCACTAGGAATTCCATCTTGATTGGCTAAGATAAAATCACAAGGATCCAGGCTATTGGTGTCGTCCTCTGCTTCTTGTAGTGTGCTTACCCCATCACCATCGTCGTCTATATCCAAATAATTTGGGGTGCCATCATCATCGCTATCGTCGTTGGCGGGGCTTCCATCTTCGTTTATATCTTCATCTTTTGTCAAAATTTCATCACCGTCATCGTCTGTATCTAAATAGTTTGGTATGCCATCATCATCGGTATCGTCATTTCTAGGGTCACCGTCATTGTTTAGGTCTTCATCTTCGGTCAGTACATTGTCACCGTCATCGTCTGTATCTAAATAGTTTGGTGTGCCATCATCATCACTATCATCATTGGCAGGGTTTCCATCTTCATTTAGGTCTTCATCTGCACTAAGCAGGCCATCACCATCGTCATCATTATCAAAAAAGTTTGGAATGCCATCGCCGTCGGTATCGTCATTAGCAAAAAGGCCGTCATTGTTTAGG
>JAESQB010000229.1 GCA_016765375.1 Flavobacteriaceae bacterium
CTATCGGGACAGGCTGCCGCGCACCAGATTATGGATTATATATGAGGATTAGTAGGGGCCATCTTTATGATAATCCTGCTTTAAGATTATTAAAAAACTAGATATTGAGCTTTTCAGTTCTAAAATAAAGGAAAAATAAAGAATTAAGGTAATAATTAAAACAACAAAAAACATTTTCTTTACAATAAGTATTCCTAAAAATATTGGAAATGTAATTACTATAAGCATTAATTGTTTTGAAAACAAAATGGAAGGTATAATTTCAATTTTGATACTGTTATCATCTGTTTTTTCAACTAAATGGAATCTAAATTTTTCACTTTTAGTACTAAAAAAATTAGTTTTTAATCTAAAAAAAACTGATTTACCAATTTGATTAACTATAAAATGATTAGTTATAAAATTTATAAACTAATAATAAGGTAAGCTAATAAATAAATTTAGGAGAATTCCCTAAGAAAGATAGTTTAAATGTATATTAAAATAGTCACATTTTAAAAAAAGTAATTTAGGTTCTAAATAGGAAATAGTTCGATTAAAAAAAGGCAAAAAAAAGCTTGACCTTTTTGGTCAAGCTTTTTTTGTAATATGTTGTCTAAAATTATTTTTGAATCTCTACAAGTTCCATTCTAAAAATTAAATCACTATTTGGTTTTATTGGGCCTCCGCCTTTTTCGCCATAAGCTAAATGAGAAGGAATAAAAGCGGTGAGTTTATCGCCCACACTCATTTTCAACATGGCTTCTTTAAAGCCGGCTATCATACCTACCTCAGGGCTGTACTTAACAGGCATGGGGCCATATTGGTTAGCGTCAAGACGTCTTGGGTCTGTCATACCGTATTTGTCTGTAATTTCTAAAACGCTAGAGTCAAAAAGACCTCCATCAATAAAATAACCTTCATAATTTAATAAAACGGTATCATCATTGGTTGGTTTTTGACCATTTGCTTTATTAGAGAAATAAACTTGTAAACCCGATGGCAAGATTTCTGCTTTTGTTTTTTCATCGGCAAATAAAATCATCATTTCAGATTTTAAAGCGGCTATATGTTCTTCTTCTTTTTTGCTTTCTTCGTCAATTTTAACCATGGCTTCATCAAACGAAAAAACCTTAAGGTTGCCTTTGTTGATGATATTAACTTCTTCTAAGATCATATCTTTAACAGGTTTGTCTCCAGGCTTAGAAGTTTCTGTAGTACCAATAATTTCAATTACGTCCATGCCTTTTATCACTTCTCCAAAAATGGTATGACGCCCGTTTAACCATGGGGTAGGAGCAAGTGTGATAAAAAATTGGCTTCCATTGGTAGCAGGGCCAGAATTAGCCATTGATAATAATCCTTTTTTGCTGTGTTGTAGTGAATCTACAAACTCGTCAGGAAATTTGTATCCAGGGTTACCTGCTCCAGTACCTAAAGGGTCACCACATTGAATCATAAAATCTTTAATTACTCTGTGGAATTTCAAGCCATTATAAAATTTCTTGTCTTTGTACTCCTCACTTACTTTTGAGTTGTTTCCTTCTGCTAAGGATATAAAATTGGCTACTGTTAAAGGAGCTGCCTCGTGGTATAATTTAATAACAATATCACCTTGGTTAGTGACAAATTCGGCATATACACCATGGTCTAATTCGGGATGTTTATCTTCTTGACAAGATACCAAAGTACTTATTACCAAGATTAATAAAAGACTTAGTTTTTTCATTTTAAATTATTGTTTTATTTTAGTTATTGTATTTAATGTTACGATGGTTAT
Source organism: Flavobacteriaceae bacterium (assembly GCA_016765375.1). GTDB lineage: Bacteria > Bacteroidota > Bacteroidia > Flavobacteriales > Flavobacteriaceae > NORP215. The sequence continues at coordinate 1,760 of JAESQB010000229.1, forward strand.
TATCGGAATATTGGTTCCAATTTTGTTTTGATCGCCGTAATAGCCAAAAGCCTTGTGCGAAGGTAATAAAAAACGTATGGTCTCACCAGATTTCATGAGTTTTAAACCTTCTCTAATTCCGGAGATAAGTTCTTGATTACTTTGATCGATTAGGTATTTTTGAATACCAAGCTCTTCTTTACTGTAAATTAAACGTCCCTTTAAAGTTTTTATTTCGTATTCAAATTCTATTTGGTCTCCAGGTTTTGGCAATGCTACTGTAGCAGAGTTTGTTTTTATATAAGTATACCAAAACCCTTTTTCCGAAGTAAAATACTTATGTAATGAATCTTGTTTTATAATATTTAAAATCGTCTTTTCTTCTTCTGCATATAAAGCTTTATTTCTGAGAACAGAGGTTTTCAAGAAACTTCCTGAACGTTTTGTTATGGGTTTCCGCGCTTCAGGTTGCTTACAGGACAAAAACGGGATTATCAAAAACAAAAATAGAAGCGTTTTAAAGCGCATTATCAAGATCTTTTTTATAATGAGACAAGATACTAATAAAATTACTTACAGTCTGCTTTAATGGCTTGTCGCTACGTCCTCCTGCTGCATTAAGGTGCCCTCCTCCATAAAAATGATTTTTTGAAAAGTCGTTTACTGAAAAATCACCTTTACTCCTAAATGAAATTTTCACAATATTTTCTTTGATGCTTTCAATAAAAATAGCAGCAAATTTTATTCCTGTTAAGGACAGGCCATAGTTTACAAAGCCTTCGGTATCTCCTTTTTTAAAGTTATTTTCCTGTAATTCTTCCTTTGATAGGGTGATATAAGCCGTGTGATATTCAGGTAAGACGGTAAGGTTTTTTAAAGCTATCCCTAGTAATTTTATTCTATTGGGATTATTAGTATCATAGATATTTTGATGAATTGTGGTGTTTTCAGCCCCTTTATCTATAAGGTCTGCAATAACGCGATGGGTTATAGCCGTAGTTGAAGGAAACCTAAAGGAACCGGTATCGGTCATGATTCCGGTATATAAATTTGTAGCAATCTTAGGCGTTATCTCCGAAATACCATCAAATAACTCAATAAAATGATAAACCATTTGGCAGGTGGAAGACATGCCCGTATCACTGTAAATAAATGTGGCATAATCATCAGGTTCTTGGTGGTGGTCAATCATTACAAAGGGTGCCGTAACCTTTTCTAAGGGGTCTTTTAAGAGCCCTATACGTGAGAGGGAATTAAAGTCTAAAGTGAAAATAATATGAGCCTCTTCAATTTTTTCTATGCTCTGTTCTTTTTGGCTGTCGTATGTTATTATACTATCGCAATCAGGCATCCATTTTAAAAAATTCGGAAAATCGTTAGGGCATATAACTTGTGTATGATGCCCTCTGTTTTTTAGAAAAAGAGAGAGACCAAGCGTAGCACCTATAGCGTCTCCGTCTGGGTTTTTATGCCCTATGATCACAATGTTTTTTGGTTGTGAAAGAAGGCTTTTAAGGGCTTTAAATTGTTTTTCATTCATTTTGGCGAAGATACAATATATTAATATTCATGTACAAGACATTTTTTTTGGGTGAAGAAGCTCTTTTTTCTTTTAAATAAAGCTTTAAAGTAAAACGTTATTACTTGTTTTTGATATCGAATTAATTAATTTTGCAGCTTAAATTATAATTATAATATAGAATGGTAACGAATAGAACATTTACAATGCTAAAGCCCGATAGTGTCGAAAAAGGGCATATTGGATCAATTTTAGAAAAAATTACAGCGTCAGGCTTTAGAATTGTAGCGATGAAAATAACACAAATGACTAAGGCTGATGCAGAAGCGTTTTATGAAATTCATAAAGAACGCCCGTTTTTTGGTGAATTGGTAGAATATATGACCCGTGGGCCCATTGTTGCTGCCATATTAGAAAAAGAAAATGCAGTTGAAGACTTTAGAACATTGGTAGGTGCTACAAACCCTGAAGAAGCTGCCGAAGGAACTATAAGAAAACTTTATGCAGCATCAATAGGTGAAAATGCTGTGCACGGTAGTGATAGTAATGATAATGCTGCTATTGAGTGTGCATTTCATTTCTCAGGAAGGGAACAGTTTTAAGTATATAAAAAATAAATAACATTTTATTTAAAAAACACGTTGAGAAACGTGTTTTTTATTCGATAAAAATGAAATAATTCCGATAAAACCTAATAGGATTGTTAATTTTTTTAAAAAAAATCTAAAAAAAACTATAA
>JAESQB010000230.1 GCA_016765375.1 Flavobacteriaceae bacterium
CCGAAGACAACTTGCAGAACGACCGTTTAATAAAGGATTATATCAGCAAAAATGCTTTGATGCAGCTTTTAGAATCAAATAAGATAAAAGAGCGCATAAGAAATTTGGAGCAGGATATGTGGAAATATTAAAAATAAGCTTTTAAAAACCCTTAAAACTCTCATCAATCTTGATGGGAGTTTTTTATTTTTATAAGCCAAAATATATAATAGAACTTTGTGATGAGGGTCGAAACTACAATCCCGTACGTACGGGATGACGTTTTCTAAAATTAACCATCCCGCATGTGCGGGATGGTTAATTTTAAAAATGTAAAGAAATGATATATTTTACAGTAGTTTCGTTCCGTAATAAATTTTCTATTACATAATTTGGTTTTAATATGGTAGATTATATAGTTGTTGGTTTGGGCTTGGCAGGAATAAGCTTTTGTGAAACCTTAGAGGCCAATAAAAAAACCTTTGTGGTATTTGACCATGGAAAAAATCAGTCTTCATCGGTTTCGGGAGGCATGTATAATCCAGTTATTTTAAAACGTTTTAGCCTGTGTTGGGATGCTAAAGATCAACTTAAAACCGCCCTGCCTTTTTATAAAAACTTAGAACAAAAGTTAGGGGTCACTATAGATCACAAATTACCCGTTTATAGAAAATTTACCTCAGTCCAAGAACAAAACCTATGGTTTGAAGCTTCAGATAAGCCCCACTTAGAGTATTTTTTAAACCCTAAAATTCTCACCAATACCAATCCGTCAATAAATGCTAATTATGGTTTAGGAGAAGTTTTACATACAGGAATAATAAATGTAAAACTACTTATGACAGCCTATAGAAGCCACCTTCAAACCCTCAAACAAATAGTAGAGAAACCCTTTGAGTATTCTCAAGTTAAATGCTTAGAGGATGGTATTGAATACGGTAATATTAAAGCCAAATATCTTGTTTTTGCCGAAGGTTTTGGCATGAAGGCAAACCCCTATTTTAATCAACTGCCTCTTGACGGGAATAAAGGGGAGCTTTTAACCATAAAAGCACCTCGTTTAAAGCTCAATGCGGTATTAAAATCATCTATTTTTATTATTCCCCTGGGCGATGCTACTTACCGCGTGGGTGCTACCTATGATTTTCATGATAAAGGCATAAATATTACAAATGCCGCTCGAGAGGCATTAGAAGAAAAGCTTTCGAAATTTATTTCTTGCGATTATGAGGTTTTAGATCATTTAGCGGGTATACGGCCTACGGTAAAGGACAGGCGGCCATTGGTGGGCAGACATGCAACCTATAAAAACATAGCGGTATTAAACGGTTTAGGGACGCGTGGGGTGATGATAGGGCCTACGGTAGCCTTGGCTTTGTTTAAACATTTAGAACACGATCTTGATTTGCCTTCAGAGATAGATATCGCCCGATTTAAAACTTAGGATCACTGCCTAATCAACCAAAAATAACTTTGTAGTAACTAATTTTTTCATAAGCTAATAAATAAAAATTACTATTGTTGTTTTGTAAATTAGGAGGTCTTTTTTTTAAAAACCCCCTTATTTGTCATCTCGAAAATTTATCGTCGAATTTGAAGTGAAATTACCGTGAAATTTTATGCTGTTTGAATTAGCCTGAGGCTAATGAGTTCATAAAATTTAGGTGATGAGCAATAAATTCAGATAAATATTCGGAAGACTAGATTTTTTTGTTTCTTTTTTCATCAATGGAAAAAAGAAAAAGAATAAATTTTTTAAGACAGAGTTGATCTATATTATATATTTCGAGTACAATTTTACTGTGTAGAAAATTTGTATTGAAAATGATTTGTAAGATTGAATTCAGCTTTTAATTAGAAACATCATTTTTCTTATAGGAGAAGAAAAAATTAATCCAAATATTTCTAGAGATTCTCAAGATAATGGGTAAGGATAGAATAAGAGTAGCAATTATAGTCATAAACGAAACAAATATAGAAGCCCCCAAAAAAATATTACTTATCACAAAGGCGGCTACAGAAAAGGCAATGCCTACAGGATAACTCACATACATGGCGCCGTAAAAAAACGAAGGCTCTATCTTGTATTTGGTCTTACAAAAGCTACAACGCTCATGCATTTTAAGGGTGTGTAAAAGTTTATAGGGGTTCGGTTCTTTATACATGCTCTCATTCTGACAAACGGGACAAGTTCCAGTAAAAATGCTGTATATTTTGCTGCCTTTTAGCATTTAAAAATGTTTTTTTTAGGGTAAATTAAAGACTAATTTCTTTTAAAAGGCAAAGATAATAAATTAAGATGCAAGGCATGTTCTTTTGTAGCCTTAGCCTATTTCATAAAAAAATATAACGAAGTCAGATTGTTTACTATCTTTGCACCCTTTAAATCTTCAGTGTTTTTTAAAGACAAGGAGAATTTTAATGTCAAGGAGTCTTATTAAAATATATGTTAAGTATTAGTAATTTATCGGTTTCCTTTGGAGGAACTTTTTTGTTTGAAGCCATTTCTTTTCAATTAAGAGCGGGCAATAGGGTAGGGTTAGTTGGTAAAAATGGTGCCGGAAAATCAACCTTGCTTAAAATTCTGTCTAAAGAAATGGAATCGGATTCAGGCCAGATAAGCAGTGATAAGGATTTAAAAATTGGATTTTTAAAACAGGATATCGATTTTATAAAAGGGCGCAGTGTTTTAGAAGAGGCCTATCAAGCTTTTGAGGAAATAAAAAGCCTCGAAATTAAGATGGAGCAGATCAATACCGCATTAGCCGAACGCGTGGATTATGAATCTGATTCCTATACCCAACTCATGGTTGATCTTAGCGATATGACAACGCGTTATGAGCTTATTGGCGGTTATAATTATCAGGGCGAGACCGAGAAAATATTACAGGGCTTGGGTTTTAATCGAGACGATTTTAATAAGCTTACCGATACCTTTTCAGGAGGTTGGCGCATGCGTATAGAATTGGCCAAATTATTGCTTCAAAACAACGATGTTTTACTCCTGGATGAACCCACCAACCATTTGGACATCGAGTCTATTATCTGGTTAGAAGGGTTTTTAAAGAATTATATTGGGGTTGTGGTCGTGGTTTCACACGATAAAATGTTTTTAGACACTATAACCAATCGCAGTATTGAAATTTCTTTGGGTAGAATTTACGATTATAACCAACCCTATTCTAAATATTTGGTACTACGTCAAGAGCTTAGAGAACAGCAATTGGCCTCTCAAAAAAACCAGCAGAAAGAAATTCAACATACCGAGAAGCTCATTGAAAAGTTTAGAGCAAAGGCTACTAAAGCGAGTATGGCACAATCGCTCATCAAGAAATTGGATAAAATAGATCGCATTGAAGTTGATGAAGACGACAATGCGGTAATGCGTGTACGGTTTCCAGTATCAATACAGCCCGGGAAAGTGGTAATTGAAGCCGAAGGTATTTCTAAAAACTATGGTGATAATCATGTATTAGACAATCTCGAGTTGTTGATAGAACGTGGCGCAAAAACCGCTTTTGTGGGGCAAAACGGCCAGGGAAAATCTACTTTGGCAAAAATTATTGTAGGCCAGTTACAACATAACGGGCACTTAAAATTGGGGCATAATGTGCAATTGGGGTATTTTGCCCAAAACCAAGCCGATACTTTAGATGGGAGCATAACGGTTTTGGATACCATGATTGATGCGGCTACCGAAAAAAATAGAAGCAAGGTTAGAGATATCTTAGGCGCCTTTTTGTTTAGAGGCGAAGAGGTTGATAAATTTGTAAGGGTGCTTTCAGGAGGCGAGCGCAACAGGTTGGCACTGGCCAAAATGCTTTTACAACCTTTTAACGTGTTGGTGATGGATGAACCCACCAACCATTTGGACATTAAATCTAAGAATGTACTTAAAGAGGCTTTAAATAATTTCTCAGGAACACTTATCGTAGTGTCTCACGATCGCGATTTCTTAAAAGGGCTCACCACAACAGTTACCGAATTTAAAGACCGTCATATAAAAACCTATTTAGGGGATATCGATTATTTTTTAGAGGAACGCAATTTGGCAAACCTTCGTGAAGCCGAACGCCGTAGCGAGACCGAAAAAGTTATTGCAAGCAGTTCTAACAAGCAGGCTTATAAAGATCAAAAGCGCTTAAAATCACTTAAAAATAAACTGAGTAAGGTTGAAGCAAACATTAATAAATTAGAGAGGGAAGTGGCCGAAATAGATGTAGAACTCGCTATTAATTACGAAGAAACCATAAAACAGGCCAATTTTTTTGATAGCTACCAAGCTAAAAAAGACCAATTGGAAAAACTGATGGAAGATTGGGAAGTGGTTCAGGAAGCCATTGAGGGCTTAAATCTCTAAATTATTTCAAAGATATTTTGCGATTTATTTTAGGTAATAATTCTTTAAAAATTGTTTTAAAAACCCTTGTGAAAAGAGGAAAGGGGTCGTATCTTTGCAGTCCAATATCGCGGGATAGAGCAGTAGGTAGCTCGTCGGGCTCATAACCCGAAGGTCACAGGTTCGAGTCCTGTTCCCGCTACAAAGAAAACCTCTTGAGAAATCAAGAGGTTTTTATTTTGAAGTAAAAGTAAGCACTTCTTCCCCAAGTTTTATACTTGATCCATCAAAACCAAAATTTATGTTGTAGAATTTAAATCCTGTTCCATAAGTTTTGATCTTGATTCATTGTTGTTCAATAAGTGGTGTGAACTTAAATACCCAACGCCGAATGGTCGCATGGTCAACTTTAATTCCTCTGATGAATAAGAGTTATTCTACATCTCTGTAGCTAAATCTTAATTTAAAGTTTACTGCTTGTAATATGATAGCTTTGGGAAAACAATGACCTTTGAATATCTCTTTTTGAAGGTAGAGATAGATGTTTAATTTTTTTTTTGATAA